>JAATGH010000230.1 GCA_015654745.1 Enterobacterales bacterium | reverse complement strand
GGTTAAACTAAGAGAGAGCTCTATGAATGCTGAGCGTTCCGAACGCATAGAAATCCCCGTATTGCCTCTGCGTGATGTGGTGGTCTATCCGCATATGGTCATCCCGCTGTTCGTCGGACGGGAGAAGTCGATTCGGTGCCTTGAAGCAGCCATGGATAGCGACAAAAAAATCATGCTGGTGGCGCAGAAAGAAGCCTCGACGGATGAGCCGGGTGTAAACGATCTTTTTTCAGTCGGGACCGTTTCATCGATTCTCCAGATGCTTAAACTGCCCGATGGCACGGTTAAGGTACTGGTTGAGGGCTTGCAGCGTGCCCGCATTACCACTTTGTCGGATAGCGGCGAACATTTTGCCGCCCAGGCTGAATATTTTGCAACGCCCGAAATCGATGAGCGCGAACAGGAAGTCCTGGTTCGCACCGCGATTAATCAATTTGAAGGGTATATAAAACTCAATAAAAAAATTCCACCCGAGGTCTTGACGTCATTAAACAGTATTGATGACGCTGCGCGACTGGCTGATACCATTGCCGCCCATATGCCGTTAAAACTTAGCGACAAGCAATCGGTTTTGGAAATGGCCGACGTGACGGAGCGGCTGGAATATTTGATGGCGATGATGGAATCGGAAATCGATTTGCTGCAGGTCGAGAAACGCATCCGTAACCGCGTCAAGAAACAGATGGAAAAAAGTCAGCGCGAGTACTATCTGAATGAGCAAATGAAGGCGATTCAGAAAGAACTTGGTGAGATGGATGATGCTCCCGATGAAAATGAGGCGCTGAAACGCAAGATTGAAGCGGCGAAAATGCCTAAAGAGGCGCGGGAAAAGACTGAAGCTGAACTGCAGAAGCTGAAAATGATGTCGCCGATGTCCGCCGAGGCCACCGTGGTGCGCGGTTACATCGACTGGATGCTGTCGGTGCCGTGGCATGCCCGTACCAAGGTCAAGAAGGATCTGGTCAAGGCGCAGGAAGTGCTGGATAAAGACCATTATGGTCTTGAACGGGTCAAGGATCGCATTCTTGAATATCTGGCGGTACAAAGCCGGGTAAGCAAAATCAAGGGCCCGATCCTCTGCCTGGTAGGTCCTCCTGGGGTAGGTAAAACCTCGCTTGGCCAGTCGATCGCCAAAGCCACCGGACGTGAATATGTACGTATGGCGCTGGGTGGGGTGCGTGATGAAGCGGAAATTCGCGGTCATCGCCGGACCTATATCGGTTCCATGCCGGGTAAGCTTATTCAGAAAATGTCCAAGGTCGGGGTCAAAAATCCCCTGTTTTTGCTCGATGAAATCGACAAAATGTCTTCGGACATGCGTGGCGATCCCGCTTCGGCGCTGTTGGAAGTGCTGGACCCCGAGCAAAATGTGGCTTTTAACGATCACTATCTTGAAGTGGATTACGATCTGTCCGACGTGATGTTTGTTGCGACATCCAATTCGATGAATATCCCGGCGCCACTGCTGGATCGTATGGAAGTTATCCGCTTGTCCGGGTATACCGAAGACGAAAAGCTCAATATCGCCCGTGAACATCTTTTGCAAAAGCAGATCGAACGCAACGCTTTGAAAGGTAATGAAATAACCATTGAAGATAGCGCGTTGGTCGGTATCATCCGTTATTATACCCGCGAGGCCGGGGTGCGTAATCTGGAGCGTGAAATTTCCAAGATTTGCCGCAAGGCGGTCAAAACGCTGCTGATGGATAAGACGGTCAAGCATATCCTGGTCAATGGCGACAATTTGAAGGATTACCTGGGCGTTCAGCGTTTCGACTATGGGCGGGCGGAAGGTGAAAATCGGGTGGGTCAGGTCACCGGCCTGGCTTGGACCGAAGTGGGCGGCGAATTGCTGACCATCGAAACCGCCTGTGTGCCCGGTAAAGGCAAATTAACCTATACCGGTTCCTTGGGCGAGGTGATGCAGGAATCAATCCAGGCGGCACTGACGGTCGTGCGCTCACGCGCGGACAAGCTGGGCATTAATCCCGATTTTTATGAAAAAAGGGATATTCATGTTCACGTGCCGGAAGGTGCCACGCCCAAAGATGGGCCGAGCGCTGGTATCGCCATGTGTACCGCGTTGGTTTCGTGCCTGACTGGCAATCCGGTAAAAGCCAATGTGGCCATGACCGGCGAAATTACCTTACGTGGCCAGGTGCTGCCTATCGGTGGGCTTAAGGAAAAACTGCTGGCGGCGCATCGCGGCGGTATCAAAACGGTGTTAATCCCTTACGAAAATAAACGGGATCTGGAAGATATGCCGGCCAATGTGATCAATGATATGGATATCCATCCGGTCCAGCGCATTGATGAAGTGTTGACACTGGCGTTGCAGAACTCGCCTTTTGGTATCGAGATTGCCACCGCCGCGGCAAAATAGTCGCATAAAGTAGCAGATCCCGTTAAAAAACCGGCTGGCAGGTGAAATCCCACTTGCCAGTCTTTTTTTGTACCGTTAAGTTAGGTAGTTGTCAGGCTTGGCCGCCATTGGGTTCGGGCTTGCCAGGATATATTAGGCTTGATATAACAGCTGCGCTGTCGCGTTTAAGGAAAATTCCGCCGCGATGAAAGTATTCTAGAGGGGATGAAAGAGTGAATAAGTCACAACTGATCGACAAAATTGCCGCAGGTGCTGATATTTCCAAAGCGGCTGCTGGACGTGCACTGGATGCAATCATTGGTTCCGTAACCGAAACGCTGCAGCAAGGAGATGATGTTGCGCTGGTGGGTTTTGGTACCTTTACGGTGCGCGCGCGTTCCGCCCGTACCGGTAGAAATCCGCAAACCGGCAAGGAAATCAGTATCCCTGCCGCCAAAGTTCCTGGCTTCCGTGCAGGCAAAGGGTTGAAGGACGCAGTCAACTGATTGTTGCACCGCTGTTTTTCGCGTCAAACTATTACCTGACGCAGCGGGACGGGTAGGGTAGAATACGAGGCGCATCTTTTGATGTGCCTTTTTTGTTGTTATTTTTTCCCTGACAATCAAGCCTTTTGGGGCGTAGGGGAAAGAGCTTTAGCGCGCGGCAGCTCTTAGAGCTACGGCATGAAGGTGGGAATTGTCCTGCCGGCGCAAGGGTTTCATTCATATTACAGCGGAGTGTTGTCACACTATGATGGACAATTTACGCGCGGCCGCCAATCACGTCGTGCTCAAAATTATTCTAGCGATTGTCGCCATTTCATTCGTGCTGACGGGCGTTGGCAACTACTTGATAGGCGGCGGCGGGGATTATGCTGCCAAGATCAATGGACAGGTTATCAGCCGTGCCCAGTTGGAGCAGGCGGTGCAAAACGAGCGCAGTCGTCAGCAGGAATCGCTGGGGGACAACTTCTCTGCCCTCGCCGCCAACGAAGGCTATATGCTGCAGATGCGGCGCCAGGTGCTGTCGCAGCTGATTGACGAGACTTTGCTGGACCAATATGCGCAGACCGTTGGCTTGGCCGTAAGCGATGAGCAAATAAAAGACGCCATACTCGCCATTCCGTCATTTCGCACCGATAATCATTTTGATAATGAAAAATACCGTTCCATCGTCAATAGCATGGGCTTGACCACGGATCAATACGCGCAATTAATGCGTAAGCAACTGCTTACCCAACAGTTAATCCAAGGCCTCGGGGGCACTGGTTTCCTGCTGCCGGACGAGATTGATCGTCTGCTATCGCTGGCTATTCAGGAGCGTCATGCCCGTCTGGCCACGATGAATATCGACTCGCTGCTGGCAAAACAGACCGCGTCGGATGAAGAGATCCAGAATAGCTACAATCAGAACAAGAGCAGTTACGTTTTACCCGAGTCGTTCAAGGTGTCCTACATTGCCATGGATGCCGCGTCAATGCAGGATAAAACCACGGTAGGCGAACCTGAGATTCAGGCTTATTACGATCAGCATAAAGACCAGTTCACCGTTCCGGGCCGCAAACGCTACAGTATCATTCAAGTCAAGACTGAGGCCGATGCCAAGGCTATCCTGGCGGAATTACAAGCCGGAGCTGATTTTGCAACCTTGGCCAAACAGCGTTCTGCCGACGTGATTTCAGCGAAAACCGGCGGCGATATTGGCTGGATGGCGGCGGATGCGACGGTTGATGAACTTAAGCAGGCCAATTTACATGATAAAGGCCAGCTATCCGGCGTTATCACCTCCTCCGTAGGCTACCTGATCGCGCGTTTGACCGACATACAGCCAGAGCAGGTGAAGCCATTGGCGGAAGTGCACGCTGCCGTTGCTGCCAAAGTGAAGCAGGAAAAAGCCGTTGATGCTTATTACGCAATGCAGCAAAAAGTGAGCGATGCGGCTAGCAATGATAATGAATCTCTGGCCGCTGCCGAGGCCGCTGCCGGCGCCAAGGCGGTTCAGTCCGACTGGTTTAGCCGGGATAACGTGCCCGAGGCCTTGAATTTCGATCCGGTCAAACAGGTATTGTTTGGCGGCTCGCTCATCGGCGCCAATGGTGCCCCTGGCAATAACTCCGACGTGATCACCGTTGACGGCGATCGGGCCTTTATCCTCCGTCTGGCCGAGCATAAACCGGAGAGCATCAAGCCCCTGGCTACGGTTCGTACACAGGTAGAACAACAGGTCAAACGTCAAAAGGCGGTGCAGCAGGCCCGTATGGATGCCGAGAAAATC
Organism: Enterobacterales bacterium; assembly: GCA_015654745.1. Classification (GTDB taxonomy): domain Bacteria; phylum Pseudomonadota; class Gammaproteobacteria; order Enterobacterales; family Enterobacteriaceae; genus Acerihabitans. The sequence continues at coordinate 8,616 of JAATGH010000230.1, read as the reverse complement.
CTGGTGGCGCTCAAACAGGGTAAAGGCGATGAGGCGATGAAGACTGCCGGGCTGACGTTTGGCGCCGTACAAACCTTTGACTCTACCCGTCAGGGCGACCCGTTGACCCAAACTATTTTTACGCTTCCTCATCCGCAGCCGAACGCGTCATCCTATGGCACCTCTACGGACAATAAAGGCAATATCGTGCTGGTGGCTCTGGATTCCGTTGCGCCACGCAAACTTGACGATCAGCAGCGTGCACAGGTGGTGAGCCAGCTCAGCCAAGGTATGACCGGCGTCACCTTTGACGCGTTACTGAATAACCTGCGCGCCGAGGCCAAAATCAAGATGGGCACAGGCGCACAAATGCAATAACGCTCTAAAAAAAATAAACCGTCATGTAATATCAAAAGGCCGCTTGCGCGGCCTTTTGCATTGTTGTTCGCGCCTCGTTGTCCGTTGGTTTCTCCTAAGGCATCCTGCCCGCCATGCATGACGTAATGCATACAAGCAGTGTCAACCAATCAGGAGGAAATGGGATGAAAGTCAAAGGAATGCTATCGGTCAGGCTGGCTCTGCTCACCGGATTAGTTCTGATATCCGGGGGCGCCCATAGCGCTGGGGAGCCGGCGCCGGACGATGCGTCGCAGGCTACCGGCGCATTGGCCGTGGGACAGCGACACACAGAGGATGTCACCGAAGCTGAACGTGCAGGCAAGGGGGCGGAAGATCGGGGCGTGGCGCCGGTCTTGGAGCTCAATTTTGGCAAAATGGCAGGCAATCCCGCGGCGATAAGGCAATATGCCGTCGGTGCCGATAATGCCGGCGACACCAAGAACATCGTTGGTCATCCGGCTAACGAGGATTCTAGCGATGCCAGCACCAGCGAAGACTCGGGTCATGGTACTGAAACCGGGAGCGACGCGGGCAATGGCAGTGATATTGGTAGCCATACCGATAGCGCGGGTGGCGGCGGTCATCCCGGCGATAGCGCCCTAACCACCATTGACGAAAACACCCTGGTCGCGGCCGTTAGCGATGCGGCGGTTAAAACGGATCAGAGTACTCAAACCGATGCCTTTGATAATGATAAAGTCAATATCAATACCGCCACGGCGGAAGAGCTGTCTGAGGGATTAAAAGGTATCGGCCCGAAAAAAGCGCAGGCGATAGTGGTTTATCGTGACAAACACGGTCCTTTTACCCACATTGATCAATTGAAAGAGGTGAAGGGTATTGGTCCGGCGACCATGACGCGCAACCAGGATAGGTTGGAACTTTAACCGGAGACCGGTTGCCAGCGATCGGTGATCGGTGGCATCGAGCCGCGCCAGGCAACCGGCAGCGAATATTAAATTTTTATGACAGTGTGGACATCCAGGGCTTTCTTTCCTAAGTTAGTGGCTCACCTATCAGCAGGAAAGCCCTATGAGTGAGACAGCTAACTTAACGATTAAACTACCTCTTGAGCTCAAAGAAAGATTAAGAGCCATCGCCGCCAATAATAGCGTTTCCATGAGTGCAGAAATAAGCGAGAGGCTGGCGCAAAGTTTAGAGGATGATTCTGGGGAGACCGCTAAGACGCAAAAGCACAAGGAACATGCTTCCGCCGATGTGGATAACCAACATACTCAAGAAATTACCGAAGAGCCGTTTACCAGCGGCGAAGTGAAAAAACTACGCGCCTTGCTTCATGCCAATACCACCGGTAAGAAAAAGACTAAGAAAAAATAACCTTTCCCGATTTTTTCCATCTTATCCCCACTTTGCTTGCAAGCGTTTATGATCAGAGGGCCGATTCCGAACCCTCTGATCGGGACCGGGTTCGTTAATACAATGTGGTTTTGGCTTTCATCGATGCCATTACGCTAGTCGGCTGTTGCCGATAAGCGGCTAAGCCCTTAGCGCGTAAATGGCATGCCGCGCATTGACCACATCCATCACCCTTGATGCCGTTGTAGCAGGTCAGGGTCTCTAGGCGCACCAAATCCAGCTGCTGGTAATAATCGGCCAATGCCCATGTTTCGGCTTTATTTAGCCACATCAGCGGCGTAGCGATATCGATATCGCGTGCCATACCCAGTTTTAGCGCATGATTTAACGCCCTGACAAACTCATCGCGGCAATCCGGGTAGCCTGAAAAATCGGTTTCGCACACGCCGGTTATCACCGTTGCCGCGCCTACCTGGTAAGCATAAATGGCGGCCAGGGTCAAAAAAAGAATATTGCGCCCGGGCACAAACGTACTGGGTAGGGCGCCGGCGTCTGGATTCGCGTCGAAATGGGGTACCGGTATGTTTTCACGGGTCAAGCTGCTGACCGCCAAATCATTTAACAAGCCGGCATCGATCACTTTATGGGCGCGGGCGCCAAGTTTGGTCGCCAACGCGCGGGCAATATCGATTTCAGCACGATGACGCTGGCCGTAATCAAAAGTGACGCAATGCACTTCATCGTACTGCGTCAAGGCTTGGATCAGACAGGTGGTTGAATCCTGCCCGCCGCTAAAAACCACTACCGCTCGTTTCATATCAATACTCGTTACGTCTGGATCTTAAAGCGCTATGGTACTGTCTTCTCGGAACAGCGCCTAGTCGAGAATGCAGTTTACGCCGGCAGGCTGCGGCGAAGCCGTAGGCTAAAAAGAATTCAACCGCTGCAGCCAGGGTGTTAAATCGCCGATATGTTCAGCCACCCACTCGGGGCGGTAATAGGTTTCCTGGTAACGTTCCCCGCCATCGCATAACAGTGTGACAATCGCCCCCTGACGTTTTTCAGCGCGCATCCTCAACGCTAATTGCAGCGCTCCCCACATATTGGTGCCCGTTGAACCGCCGACCTTGCGCCCCAGGATCGGCTCCAGCCAATAAAGCGTAGCGATACTGGCGGCATCGGGAACCTGGATCATCTCATCGATAACGTCGGCAATAAACGATGGCTCGACCCTCGGCCGGCCAATTCCTTCAATAAGACTGGGGTGTTGACTGGTAATGGTGCGGTCGCGCAGGGAATAATAGTCGTTAAATACGGAATGCTCGGGATCGACCACAACCAGTTTAGTGTCATGTCCCTGATAATGGATATAACGTCCCAACGTGGCCGACGTGCCGCCGGTGCCGGCGCTCATTACGATGTAATCGGGTTCGGCCACCGGCTCGTTGGCCATTTGCCGGAAGATGCTCTCGGCAATATTATTATTACCACGCCAATCCGTAGCCCGCTCGGCATAGGTAAACTGATCCATATAATGGCCGCCAGATTCTCTGGCCAGCATTTTGGCTTCGTCATAAATCAGGCCGCTATGGGCGACGAAATGACAGCGACCACCATAAAAAGCGATCTGCTCGATTTTGCGCTTGGCAGTGCATTCCGGCATTACCGCGATAAACGGCAGCCCCAGGAGGCGGGCAAAATAGGCCTCGGAGACCGCCGTGCTGCCGGACGAGGCCTCGATAATCGGGGTGTCCTGTTTGATCCAGCCGTTGCATAACCCATATAGAAAAAGCGATCGGGCCAGCCGGTGTTTGAGACTCCCGGAAGGATGGGTACTCTCATCCTTTATATAGAAAAAAATCCCTGGAAATGCCGGTAATTCGAGCCGAATGAGATGTGTGTCGGCGGAGCGCTGAAAATCTGCCTGTATTTCGCTAATCGCCTGTTTTACCCACGCCATGGCCATGATATTTACCTCACAAGATAAGTAAGGGTAAGCATAGCGATATAGGTGGAAAAAAAAGTTGCCTTTTTTCGGCTAATAACGTGAAATAAGAGAAATATTTTCTCCTTAAGCCGATTATGCTAGATAAAACTGACCGAATATTGCTGTCTATGCTGCAACAGGATTGTACTTTATCGCTGCAAACCCTAGCGGAGGCGGTAAACCTTACCTCCACTCCGTGCTGGAAACGGCTAAAACGACTGGAGGAGGATGGCGTCGTGCGCGCCAAGGTTGCATTGCTTGACAACGAAAAGCTGGGATTAGGGTTAACCGCCTTTGTCTTGATTAAAACACAGCAGCATAATAGCGACTGGTACCATGCCTTTGTCGCCCAGGTGAAAGGTATGCCGGAAGTCCTGGCCTTTTATCGCATGGCCGGAGAATATGATTATCTGATGCAGGTGGTGGTGGCCGATATGAAAAGCTATGATGGTTTTTACAAGCGTCTGGTGAACGGTGTCCCAGGTTTGATTGATGTCACCTCCAGCTTTGCCATGGAACAAATTAAAAACACGACGGTATTGCCGTTATAATTGATTTTTTCCCATCGATGGGAATTTGCCTACGTCCGGAATAACACTGCGTGAGACTATTTGCACAACTAGGCTGGTATTTTCGTCGCGAATGGCGGCGCTATCTAGGATCGGTCTGTTTATTGATCATCATTGCCCTGCTGCAATTGATTCCGCCAAAGCTGGTGGGCGTTATCGTGGATGGCGTAAACACGCGCAGCATCACGCCGCGAACGATCTGGCTGTGGCTGGGGGTTATGGCGCTGACCGCGCTCATCGTCTATTTTTTGCGCATTGTCTGGCGCATATTATTATTTGGCGCGTCTTATAAACTGGCCGTGGAGCTGCGGGGCCGTTTTTATCAATTGTTAAGTCATCAACTGCCTGGTTTTTACCTACGTCATCGTACCGGGGACTTAATGGCTCGAGCAACCAACGACGTGGACCGTGTGGTATTCGCCGCCGGGGAAGGGGTGCTGACCCTGGTGGATTCGCTGGTGATGGGGTTGTCGGTATTGATTGTCATGAGTATAGAGATCAGTTGGCAATTAACCCTGTTATCGCTATTACCGATGCCCGTGATGGCGCTGGTGGTGAAATATAACGGTGACGAACTGCATCGGCGTTTCAAAACCGCCCAAGCGGCTTTCTCGTCGCTCAATAATCAAACGCAGGAAAGCCTGACCGGCATCCGGATGATAAAAGCCTTTGGCCTGGAAGATTACCAGTCGGACAGGTTTGTGCGGGTTGCCGCTGACGCCGGCGCGAAAAATATGCGGGTGGCGCGCATTGACGCCCGCTTTGATCCGACGATTTACCTGACCGTCGGGTGTGCCAATCTGCTGGCTATCGGCGGCGGCAGTTGGATGGTCATGAACCATTTATTGACCCTGGGGCAACTCACCAGTTTTATTATGTACCTAGGCTTGATGATTTGGCCAATGCTGGCGCTGGCATGGATGTTTAATATTGTCGAACGGGGCAGCGCGGCCTATAGCCGAATCCGTCAAACTCTTGAGGAAGCGCCGGAGCTGGAAGATGGCTCGCTCGATCTGCCGATGGGGCGCGGTGTTCTTGAGGTGGCAATAAAACGCTTTTGTTATCCACAAACCCCGATACCTACGCTGCGCGATGTCCAGTTGACGTTGCCTCCGGGCAGGGTCCTCGGCGTATGTGGTCCTACCGGCGCGGGGAAAAGTACGCTATTAGCCCTGATTCAACGCAATTTTGACGCCACCGATGGCGAGATTCGTTTTCATGGGCTGCCGCTGACCTCTGTCGCGCTTGATCACTGGCACCGCCGTTTAGCGGTAGTCAGCCAGTCGCCGTTCTTGTTTTCCGATACCGTAGCGAACAACATTGCCCTGGGGCGCCCGGATGCTTCTCGCGAGCAAATCGAACGTGCCGCCAACCTCGCCTGCGTGCATGAGGATATTCTGCGACTCCCCCAGGGGTATGAAACCGAGGTGGGGGAGCGAGGTGTCATGCTGTCCGGCGGACAGAAACAGCGTTTATCCATCGCCCGCGCGCTGTTGCTTGAGGCGGAAATTCTGGTGCTGGATGATGCGTTGTCCGCCGTGGACGGTCGTACCGAACATACTATTCTACAAAACCTTCGGCACTGGGGCGAAGGGCGTACGCTGATCATCACCGCGCATCGATTATCCGCCCTCACGTCGGCTGATGAGATCGTGGTGCTCAGACGCGGGACTATTAGCCAACGTGGGCAGCACCAGGATCTATTGCAACAGGAAGGATGGTATAGGGAGATGTATCGCTATCAACAGCTTGAGGCGGCGCTGACCGCCGAACCCGAAGGGCCGGAGGCGGCCGATGCGTAACTGGCAAACGCTTTGGCCGACCCTCAAGCGGCTATTGGCTTATGCTCTACCCTATCGCCGGCCGCTGACGCTGGCGGTGGTGCTGCTCTGGTTGGCGGCAGGGGCTGAGGTTTCCGGCCCGGTGGTCATTAGTTATTTTATCGATCGTATCCTGCCGTTGAACACCTTTCCCCCACTGCTGGTGAGCGGTCTGGCGCTGGGCTATATCGCCTTGCAACTCGCCGCATCCGCTTTACGCTATTTTCAGGCATTGCTGTTTAACCGCGCGGCGCTGGATGTGGTACAGCAGCTACGCACCGAAGTTATGGACGCTTCGTTGCGCCAGCCGCTCAGCGCCTTTGATACACAGCCTGTAGGTCAGCTAATCTCACGTGTAACCAATGATACCGAGGCGGTTAAGGATCTCTACGTCACGGTGATGGCGACGGTGCTACGATGTATCGCCTTGGTGGGCAGTATGCTTATCGCCATGTTTATGCTTGATTGGCGCATGGCCATCATTGCGATGATCATGTTTCCGGTGGTAGCACTGGTGATGGCATGTTATCAGCGTTATAGCACGCCGATCGTCAGGCGTCTGCGGGCTTATCTGGCCGATATTAACGACGGGTTTAACGAAGTGATTAGCGGGATGGCCGTTATCCAGCAGTTTCGCCAGCAGGCGCGTTTTGGCCAACGTTTGGCTCGGGCCAGTCATGCCCATTATCTTGCGCGCATGCAGACATTGCGGCTCGAGGGCTACCTGCTGCGTCCTTTACTTAGTCTGCTTTCGGCGATGGTGCTGTGCGGGCTGCTGATATTGTTTGGCTTCAGCCCCGCGGGCACTGTGGGGGTGGGGGTGCTATATGCTTTTATCAATTACCTGGGCCGGTTAAACGAACCGCTGATTGAACTGACTACGCAGCAGTCGATTTTGCAACAGGCGCTGGTGGCGGGCGAACGTATTTTCGAACTGATAGACGGTGACACCCAGGGGTATGGCAATGACGATCGCGCATTGTGCAGCGGGCGGATTGATATCCGGCATTTATCGTTTGCCTACCGCCAGGGCACGCCGGTACTGCGTGACGTCTCCCTGGGCGCGCCGTCACGCGGTTTCCTCGCCTTGGTAGGGCATACCGGCAGCGGTAAAAGTACGCTGGCCAATTTGCTCATGGGTTACTATCCATTACAACAGGGGGAGTTGTTACTGGACGGGCGCCCCATTGCCAGTCTATCGCACCGGGTATTGCGCCAGGGCGTGGCTATGGTCCAGCAAGATCCGGTCGTTATGGCGGAGACGGTATTCATCAATATCACCCTGGGGCGAGATATCAGCGAACCCCAGGCATGGCATGCCCTGGAACAAGTGCAATTGGCGGAATTGGTGCGGGGGTTTCCGGCGGGGATACATACTTTACTCGGCGAGCAGGGTAATACCCTGTCGGTGGGACAAAAACAGTTATTGGCTTTGGCTCGGGTACTGGTGCTGACGCCGGAAATATTGATCCTTGATGAAGCTACGGCCAATATAGATTCCGGTACTGAACAAGCCATTCAGCGGGCGCTTGCGGCTATTCGACATCAAACTACGTTGGTGGTTATTGCTCATCGGCTTTCCACTATTGTCGATGCGGATACTATCGTCGTTTTGCATCGAGGAGAGGCGGTTGAGCAAGGGGCGCACGAGATGTTGTTGCGCCGCCAGGGCCGCTATTATCAAATGTATCAGCTACAGCAAGTCGGCCGAGCGCTTGATGCCGACGATATGACAACCGAAGCCGACACGCTTGCAACCTAATCGTGACGATATCACGCCGATGCTCCTTAACGGCGCGTCTCGCCCCTTGACGGCTTGTCGGATGCCTTCATTAACCTAAAGCCGCTTTATAGGTAGACGCACCGGTATTGCGCAACGGCGGTTTAAAATACCGATTCACTGCACTGTTATATGGCGTAACGCTCCTTTTTAGTGCGTAGACCTGAATAATCTTGGCTAGTCGAACCTCGTATTAATCCGCCAACGCAGGTTCACGCTCCATTGGCAGGCGACCAACGGTAAATTCCCATTACAAAACATTTATGGCACATGCTTTGCTTTACTCAGGCGTAGTGGTCACGAGTTCGGATCCAAATTCTTTAGGGGGAATATATGAAGCTGGTAACCGTGGTGATAAAACCATTTAAATTGGAAGATGTGCGTGAAGCACTCTCTGCTGTGGGAATACAAGGGCTGACGGTCACCGAGGTGAAAGGGTTTGGACGGCAAAAAGGCCACGCCGAGCTTTATCGCGGTGCCGAATACAGTGTGAACTTTCTGCCAAAAGTAAAAATTGATATTGCCATTGCCGATGATCAGCTCGATGAGGTTATTGATGTTATAAGTAAAGCGGCTTACACCGGCAAGATCGGCCACGGCAAGATTTTTGTTGCGGAGTTACAACGGGTCATCCGGATTCGTACCGGTGAGCCTGACGAAGCGGCACTTTAACGACACGCGCGTATTTTGTGGATAGGGATGAATGAAAATGAAGAAACTTGTCTCATTAACCGGCTTGGGCGCGGTAGCATTGTTGCCGACATG
>JAATGH010000404.1 GCA_015654745.1 Enterobacterales bacterium | reverse complement strand
TGCATCATAGGAGTATGGTCGGCGGAAATTTCTGGTGTACTCATGGAGTTATGCTATCCATTTCTTTGAATTCAATGGGTTTAGTGACGATGATTGTTCTCATGATTGATCACTAGGTCGCAAAAAATATCGTTATTGCTTGCGTCTTAACGTAGCGTCCATGATAACGGAGTCTACAGGGTAGGGGAACAAGAGGGAAAGCCATGGAAGCCAAAATCGGCAACTTCCCGCACATGTCGCTGGCCGTGGCGTGGATCAAATGTGATAAGATAAGGCGATCCCCAAAGCTCGGAGCGAAAATTCGCCCATCTTCGTTTGAGGGATCAATCGTTGTCAAGTGCCTGGCTAACCCAATATCTCCGAATATAGCGAGGTTGGAAATACTTTCTGATTTATGACTCAACGGTAGTTGAGGAATATTACCGACTAAATCCCAAATGCTCATATAGATTCCGTGCATAGGGTGATATTATTTCGGGAGATATTTTGTTTGGAAATAATGACGAATTTCTCCAAACAATATACATAAACGAGGAACTGAGCGCGGTTAAATACCATCGCCGTCTCTTTAACCTAGCGCTTTTTTGAATTTTTTTGAGGTCTGACTATGCAACCTTTACCTCCTTGCCCATCCTGCGGCTCCGAATTTACCTGGCAGGAAGGCGGGATGCTTAACTGCCCTGCATGTGGACATGAATGGCCGCTGGCGGAAGGCGCCCGGGCAGAAGAGCCCGAGCGGGTAGTCCGGGATGGCAATGGCAATGTATTGGCGGATGGCGACGCGGTGACGGTGATTAAGGATTTAAAAGTGAAGGGCAGTTCCGCAACGTTAAAAATTGGCACCAAAGTTAAAAATATCCGGCTCGTTGAAGGCGATCATAACATTGACTGCCATATAGACGGATTCGGCGCCATGAAGCTCAAAGCGGAATTTGTCAAAAAAATGAATTGAACCGCGCCCGCTGCCGTTCATTCGGCGGGTCTTGGTTTAGCGGAAAAGATGCCTGGATTATAACCTACGGTGAAGGTAGTGTGGCCCTCCTTCACCGGGATCCAAGAAGAATCGCATATTCCTGTTTTTTCGCTGCTGACAATGCCTTACCATAGCGTTCTCTTTTTCTTGCATGGCAATCTGAAAATCCAATGCGTTACCTGGCTGCCCTTCTGCCTTTGCTCACGCTGCTTTCCGCCTGCAGCCATGAGCCGGCTCCTCCCGCTCAACCTTCCCATGGCAATCCGTTTAAAGGTGGTTTGCTTCTGGAACCGGCGAATCCTGGTCTGCTGCAAAATGGTGATTTTTCTTCTAATCCCGCCGCCAATCAATTTATCGATAAGATGGCGCGGGAACATGGCTTCGATCGTCAGGAACTGCATAATGTCCTGGCGCAGGCTAAGCGCCTTGACTGGGTGCTCAGCCTGATGGAAAGACAGGCGCCCAGCGGTTTGCCGCCTTCCGGCCCGAACGGGGCATGGATACGTTATCGTAATAAATTTATTACGCCGGACAACGTACAGAACGGGGTTGTCTTTTGGAATCAGTATCAAGATGCGCTGCAGCGCGCTTGGGTCGAGTACGGTGTACCGCCTGAAATTATCGTTGGCATCATCGGCGTCGAAACCCGCTGGGGTAGGGTGATGGGCAAAACCCGCATAATAGATGCGCTGGCTACGCTGGCATTCGATTATCCTCGCCGCGCAGATTATTTTGCGTCAGAACTGGAAACCTTCTTATTAATGGCGCGTAGCGAAAACGAAGATCCGCTCACTTTGCGCGGCTCGTTTGCCGGCGCCATGGGTTACGGGCAGTTTATGCCTTCTTCGTTTAAAACCTATGCGGTGGATTTTGACGGCGACGGCCATATCAACCTTTGGGATCCGATCGATGCCATCGGCAGTGTGGCTAATTACTTCAAAGCCCATGGCTGGGTCAAGGGCGACATGGTCGCCATCCCCGCCAGTGGCCAGGCGCCTAATCTGGCATATGGATTCAATACCCATTACTCGGTTGGCACGCTGGCGGCGGCGGGACTGACGCCGCAAAGCTCGCTCGGCGAATACCAGGAGACCGGTCTGCTGCGCTTGGATATTGGTAGCGGTTATCAATATTGGTATGCATTGCCTAATTTTTTTACCATCACTCAATATAACCATAGCATCCACTACGCCATGGCGGTGTGGCAATTAGGCTCGGCGGTCAGTCATGCCCGTCAGGGAATGTGATCTCCGTTAACGTAAACGGGGCTGTGCGCGATGGCGCAGCCCCGGTGAGTTATCAGCAATATCCTGTATTACACCATCTGATTGATAATATATTTATATTCGAATAATAAATTAAGCAAAAGAAAGTTGGCAATCCTGGGTATTAATGTTATTGATAAAATAAAATTCATTGACAATGATGTGTTTGACAAGAGTTATGAAGTATAAATTATACACGTTATCCATGACAAGCCACGCCTGTCATAGTGTATATCGCCTAGTCTATAAATAACTCTTTATTGCAATTCTAATAAGGTATAGCACCATAACGCCCAGGATAAGAACCTATGTTGCCACTACATCATCGGGGCATGCAATCATGTCCCAATCTCCCTAGCTTTATTAATAATAAGCCACAAAATGAATGCATGCCTTTTGCGCAAAAGACCACCGCCGTGATAAATACTCCACACAGTATGATGAGCGCCTCAAATATACGGACGGTGGTACAAAATAATGATCCTCGTAGTCATGGATCTCAACTCCGTCACCCCCGGGACCGGATAACTGGCGATGTAGTGGCGACGCTGGCGCCATCTGATCCCACCCGCACTGAAAATATGCTGGCCAATATGGAAACGAAGTTAAACCATGGCGGTGATATTCCATTGACCACCTCGCCCGGCGCGGTGGAACACCAGTTGAGCCTGCATATCACTCAGGCGTTGCGACAGCATCCCGGCGCCGGATTTCTGGAGCGTGGCAGGGTGATTATAGAGGCTATCGGCGCGCTGTTACGCAATGATTTTATGGTGGTTACGGGAACCACGCCGCGTCGCCTTGTCAATTTTATATCGGTCGGTACCCGCACCGGCACGATTGTGGCGTTGACCACCTTAATGCGCCAACTGATTGGATTTTTCCTGGAACGAGAATTCCAGCAAATGCCCGGCAGTTCCGCGTCTCCGCGTCTGATTGCCGGTGTCGCCTCGATGTTACTCGGGCCGGGACTCAACGTAGCCGGTGCGTACCGGGATGAAAAAACAGGCAAGGCTACCCCGAACTCACGTCGGTCCCGCTTCGTTATGGGGTTGTTGAGCGCCGCGGGATTGATGGTGACCTGTGGGTACCGGCTGCCGGCGACTATTGATTCGTTGATGGGATCCTTTGGCGTACAAACGGCGGTTTATACGTTGAGCCGCGATCTGATACAACTTTTTTTTCCGCTGCATGACAATGGAGGGCTGAATCTCAATGGCCTGGTCTGTTCCAGCCTGTCTTATGGTTTTGCCCAGTTTGTTTTAGGGGAGTGCATGGAGCGCTTTGCACCCTACTCAGGCGCGGGTTACGCCATGTCAGAAGGTGCGCGGATAGCGGACTCGCAGACGAACTGGGTTAACGCCACCGGCGTAGCCGCCGCGGCCATAATCCCTTACTTGGCCCACGATGTGCTGCGCAGCTTTTTTAATGCGCTGACGGAAGTATTCGATGATATACAACGGCCGGCGCTGATGCGTTTTTTCGCCGCCAGGCGTGACGTCCCCCCCCTAAAGGATCGTGCCGGCAAGCTGCTATTGACGCCACAGATTCCTGCCAATTCGGGTGGGGGGACGCGCATTGGGCTGGAGCGGCCGCGTATTGGGGCCGGACACTGGCCGACAGTTGATCATGTCGCCGAACAATTTCTCACGACCAATGCAATGCGCACCTCATTTTTTGCCGCCATCGTCGGTATCGCGGCGACCGTAGGTGCCGCGCTAAACGATACGGGATTGTCGAACCACGAACGGGTGTTGGTTGTGAACACGGTGGTTGCCGGGTTGGTTATCATCGGTTATCCCGCGTTTATCGGTGCCCATGATAAAGCGGTGTCCGCCAACGGTGAACAAGAATGATTCTGATTTACTGGCGGATGCAAGCCAAAATATTCGAAAAACTGAACTATCAGGCCAGGCTAATCTGGGATAGTGATATCCGTAGCATCCAGCAGCCTGATTCGGTCAAACCCCGGTTTAACGCTGATATGGCTGAAAGTAGTCTGTATTCAATTCGTTGATATGGAAAGGTTTATTTGGAAAAGAAATATAGGATATTTGATTAATTTTATTCATCTTTTTTTTGGTGGTAATGATCTGGTGGTACGTTTAATGTAGCGCTATAGACTTACCCTGTTTGTAATGGGTAAATGGCAACGGATGCCATTGATTATCATGTGCCTTTGTGACCGGTGTCACCAGTCGGGCGAAAAAAAAACGATCTCGGCGATCGACAACCCCTGTTCCGCGACCTAATACGGTGCACTGATTAAAACATTACGATGTTACCCAAGATCTGCTTAACTATTGACCATTCCATTAAGTAAGCGAACGTATTTGCCAGTCATCTGCACCCGCTAGTTTGGGGTCTATACTCAGATCACGGGCGGCGATATGACAATGGGTAGTAGCAACATTTCTAACAGTTAACCGGGGTGCGGCATGGATGGAGCTTTGATTTTCTGTAAAGATGGCATATTAAGATTTCGCTCTCATTATGATGATTTAACGGCTGTCCCATTATTGGCGGTCCAAGAGAGTCTCGAGGAAGATGATCATTCATTTCTCTTGCGGTACTTCCGGCATCATGTGGTAATTGAAGATGGCACTACACTATCCCATGTATTCCTGGCCATAGAACCCTGGGCGAAAATCCTGGGTATCTATCTGGATATGGATGTTATGGCCTATATCGATGAAATTAGAAAACCTTCCCAAGCAGAATCCTTATTTGACTGGATTGGCATACAAAAAGTGACCTCTATTCACCGTGCGTACCAGCATCAGGATATCAAGCCGGGCGAGAATTTTACCAACTATTTTAATCGCGAACGTATTCCTACCAAGCGTTTTGATATAGAAGTTGCCTGTACCGCAAATGGTTATAAAACCCAGGATAGAGAACCCTATAGCATTAGCGGCGATATTCATACTATCAAAAATGTGCCGATAATGATCAGCGACAGGCAGATTTTAGCCAGCTATGGCGACGAAAAAAATAACTTGATGGACAATAATTATATGGGTGTATCTGTAAATAATAAGATCCGATACATCCAGGGAACCGTTGTTTTTTCATTTTATGAAATATTAGATGCGATATTCAAGGATGGATTGTTCTACACCTCGCCTCAAGTTGCCAACTATAACCTTGAAATAATTAAAAAAATGTCTGAAAATGATGGCATCAACAACGTTGTGAACCACGAACACGTGGATGGAGTGAACCCAGATAATACGCAGGAATTAGCGGATGATAACAAATTAACCATTGAGATGGCCGAAGGCGCGTTCGATCCTATGATTGAGCATATGCAGGCTGAGCAGAATTATTGGATTTACATTAAATCTTTATGTGATTCAAACAGCGAGCTCCCTATTAGGATTGGCCATGTCACCGAGGCCAAGGTGCCTGAATACCGCTTTTTTAACGTTTCCATTGATGGAAAAAAATGAGTATCGGCCGCTGCGCTATCATACCTTGACGTCGATAATGGCGCCACGGTATGAAAGGGCACCCTGGTTTTACTCGTAACGGCGGAAGTAGCTTTCCAATCTGACCTGTAGCTTACTCAATACCGTACTAAACATGAGATAAATAAATGCGGCTTCAATATAGAGGATCAATGGCTCATAGGTTACGGATACGATCCGCTGCGCCGCCAAAAACATTTCCGGTACGGTAATCACCGCAGCTAAGGAAGTATCCTTGATTAATGAAATAAAAGAGTTAGCCAGCGGTGGCAGCGAGACAAATACCGATTGAGGTAAAATGACCCGCCGCATAGCCTGGTTGCTACTCATCCCGATGGCATAAGCCGCTTCCCACTGTACTTTTGGCACCGATAATATCGCACCGCGAATAATTTCGGAGCTATAGGCGCCTACGCTCATTATAAAGCCAATCAGCGCTGCGGGGAACGCATCAAGCGTAATGCCGGCACTGGGCAGGCCATAAAAGATGAGGAACAACTGTACCAACAAAGGGGTCCCGCGGATGACCCAGACATAAAAATCGGCTATCCCCTTAAACGGTTGCGGACCGTAAAGACGGACCAATGCTAGCACAAAGCCCAGGGCCAGTCCGCCGATAAACGAGAGGACGGCCAGGGGCAGGGTAAACATCAGTCCGGCGGAGAACAGCCGCCAAAAAGAGTCCAGCATTAGCTGTAGCCAGGCTGGCATCTAGGCGATCTCCTTTCCTGACAACATTATTTGGATATGTCCTGGCCGAAGTAGCGGATGGAAATCGTTTTATAAGTACCGTCGGCTTTCACTTCATCCAATGCGGTATTGAGCGCCTTCACCAGTTCAGGTTGATTTTTACGCACCAGTATCGCCGAAGGTGCGTTGGCATCCTGGGTGGCGACGATCTTAACCTTGGCATCAGGTTTGTGTTTCTTGAAATCAAGGAATGACAGGTTATCATTCAAGGTCGCGACGGCTCTTTTGCTGAGCACCAGATCCAGCGACTGGTTGAATCCATCGGTCGGGACCAGCTCGGCACCATACTTGGTGGCGATTTGCGAATAGTTGCTGGTCAGGCTTTGTGCCGCTTTTTGACCCTTCAAGTCGTTAAAATTCTTAATGGTGGTATTGTCATCACGGGTAATCAGTACCACTTTCGAGTCGATATAAGGCTTGGAAAAGTCATATTTTGCCTGGCGTTCAGGGGTGATACCTACCTGATTAATCACGGCGTCATAACGCTTGGCACCCAATCCCGCAATTAACCCGTCCCAACGGCCTTCAATAAATTTCGCCTTCACGCCAAGCTTCGCGGCAACGGCGCGCCCCAAGTCCACGTCAAAACCGACCAATTTATCGCCGGCATCATGGAAAGTGTAAGGCGCGTAGGTGCCTTCGGTACCAAACGTAATAGTGCCTGCTGCCTTAATCGCCGCCAATCCGTCTTCTGCCTGCGCCTGAACGGTTGAAACCAGCAGCGAGCTCGCTAATAGTGCCAATGTAATTTTTTTCATCGTTATTCCTGAACGTGACGAGGTTAAGAAACGCACATTTGCGCTTCCGGTATGTCGGGGCATGCTAATCTACTTTAAAAATTTCAATAAATGACATTAAGTAATTAGAAAGCACTTAAAATTATAACCAATAGTTTAATAAGAACTTTAGTGCATCAATAATCAGGTTACAAGATAAAAATCCCGCATACGCACCCTGCTCCGGAACGGATTATACTGGGCCAGGCACGGCAAATGGGTCGGGGCATTTATGGATAATGACCGGGTACCGGCATGGCCTAGCAAAAGCTGAATAAGGTACGCAAAATTATCATTAACCGGCGGCAAATTAGTCTAATAGCGCTCTTTTGGCCTCTTTTTCACCTGGATGGGAGTATCATGTATGAATGACGGTGATTTGCTCCAACTTAGCGCTTGCCTGGGGGCGGAGCTCAAGCGGCGAGGGCGTTTCATCACCTGCGCCGAGTCTTGTACCGGCGGTTGGGTGGCCAAGGCCATCACGGATATTGCCGGCAGTTCTGCGTGGTTTGACCGGGGTTTTGTTACCTATAGCAATCAGGCGAAGGCCGATATGCTGGGCGTGAAAACCAGTACGCTGGAGCAACATGGCGCGGTGAGCGATCCCGTGGTGCTGGAAATGGCCGCGGGTGCGCTCAAGGCCGCGGCGGCCGATTATGCGGTGGCTATCAGCGGTATCGCCGGACCTGATGGCGGCACGGTGCAAAAACCGGTCGGCACGGTTTGGTTTGGTTTTGTCGGTCGGGAGCACGCGCCCTTTTCTCAACTGATGCGTTTCGAGGGAGGAAGGGATGACGTCCGGCGCCAGGCTGCGTATTTTGCTCTGAAAACCCTCATGGACACATTTCTTTTAAAATATACTTGATACTGTATGAGCGTACAGTATAATTAACGTAAGTATCGGCATCGATGTTGAGGTTTAGCCAGCATGTGCGCGGAAGCATTTGGCTGAAACGTCAGGTAGAGTGCTAGATGAGTACGTTAGGCGTAATACGTAGGCGAAACACGTTAGGCAAAGAGCGCAGCGATGTCGCTCCCCCATCACAGGAGTACAAATGGCTATTGATGAGAATAAACAAAAGGCGCTGGCAGCGGCATTGAGTCAGATTGAAAAACAGTTTGGCAAGGGCTCTATCATGCGCCTGGGTGAAGATCGCTCAATGGATGTTGAAACGATCTCCACGGGTTCTCTTTCCCT
>JAATGH010000087.1 GCA_015654745.1 Enterobacterales bacterium | reverse complement strand
GGCAAGATCGCAGACTATCAGTCCGTTCTGGTTGACCGGATGCCAGGCCAACGGGGCGATCCAGGCGGTATTGCCGCGTCCGGCGCCGAACATGCCCGATACGTGGACCAACGGCTTCATGGCGGCAATATCTACGAGCGCCTTGAGCTGCTGTTTACCCCGGTGCTGATAAAGATAATCAAACAGCTTCGGCTGCGCCCGCCGGGCTAATTTTGCCATGGCAAGGGTGGCGTGGACATCGGCCATGGCGTCGTGCGCATGGGTATGCTCCACGCCGTTGGCCCGGGTCAGATGTTCCAGCCGGAAACTCGGCAGCCCTTCGTCGTTAAGCGGCCAGTTGATGCCTTCCGGCCGCAGGGCATAACACGCCCGCATCACGTCGAGCAGGTCCCAGCGGCTGTTGCCCTGCTGCCAGCTATAGGCGTAGGGATCGTAGAAATTGCGGTAGAAAATATTGCGGGTGACTTCATCATCGAAGCGAATATTGTTGTAGCCCAGGATGCAGGTATCGGGCACGCTGAACAACCCATGGATACGCCGGGCGAATTCCGCTTCGCTGACCCCCTCCCGGGCCGCCTGCTGTGGCGTAATGCCGGTAATCAGCACCGCTTCAGGATCAGGCAGATAATCGTCGGCCGGTTGACAAAAGAACACCTGCGGCTCTTCCAGCGGCTCAAAGTCCAAATCGGCGCGTATGCCGGCGAACTGCGCCGGCCGGTCCAGCGCCGGGTGCTTGCCGAAGGTCTCGTAGTCATGGACCAGGAAGCTGGGTCGTTTGATGGGGTTGGTCACAGTCGAATAATATCCCTTTGGGGTGAGCGGATGTTGACCTGGCGAAGGCCGTGCCGGCCCGTGTATAAGCTCAATTCTAACGTAATTGACCATAATAAGCTTCGCCGCGGAAGGGGTAAAGATGATTCCGGCAAGTATAACCAGCTCAGTGCGCGGCGTTTTCCATCGACAACGCCAATGGCGGCGTCGGCGGTAGATCGGCGACAGGAGTGCGTTTGCTAACCCCGCCATTTTACCGCACGACGCTGTGCGCAGGGACGGATAGTCTGTTTTATTTATTTTGCGGTTTAGTGAATTGTTATTTTTATCCGATACACTCTTTGGCCAAGTCGACGGGTTGGCGTTAAGTAAAAAACGTGCTGATAATATATGTTTTTAATAATGAAATAATAAGGAAAATAAATGGGAAATCTCCTGTGTGGGTTAAAAAAACAGACTTATTATTTTGATGACACAAATAGCGTTGCTTCTGGCGCTCAGGGAACAATAAAATTAAATCGGTCCCCGCTCGCGGACGCAAAAATAAGGCATGCCAGTAGTCAACCCTGTAATACTCCGCTTTCCACCCCGACTGAAAAACAGCGCTTCCCCCGGCCCACGGAAATCAGTGTTAACGATAATGATGCGTTATGCAAGACCACGCGGGTCATGCTGGCCGCATTGAATGTTACCGTCAACGCCGCTGATGTCATCGCCCACACGGCCAATGTCATGGTGCGTTCCGCCGAACGTCATGCCGTTACTCCCCAGTCCGTCGAGGCGATAAGGTTGGCTGGTGAAGTCTCATTGATTGAAAAATTAACCGATAAAATAAAGGTGGTAGAAGGAAAAATAAATGAACGCCTGATTGAAATTGACCGATTAAATCAACGGTTGGATAAAAATCAACGGTTTCAAGCATGGGTCGTTGAATCTTCCAATTTAGTTCTATCAAATATATCTGATAAAAAATCAATAGGTTTAAGGAAATTGGCCAAAGAAATAGAAGAGAAAAACAAGTCATTCTTGTTAGACAATAAGCAGGAAATCCGCGAAAAGGAGCATTTGCTCTCTCGCTGCCAAGATGAGTTGTTGGCATTGCAAAAGCAGCTAATGGAAGCCCGGCAACGGAAAATAGACGCTAAAAACAGGCATGGGACAGATGTGGGAACCGGGCTTAATGGCGTTTGGCTATAAGCCACTCAGCCATGTACCGAATCGCCGGCGCGCTGACGGACATGGCTATTGATTTTTTCCCCTCTCCCCCCCGCGGTACACAAACTGCCTATCCTTGCGCACGCCTCGTATTATTGACCATGATCATGCAAACAATGCTCGATAATAATGGTTAAAAATATATCAGTATAATTATTTATTCTTGCGATTCACCGTAATCAACAATGTGTTTGATATTCATTGATTTTAGCGATGTATGATTTCTCCCGTATATGCATAGTATGTCAATTAAAAAGCCTGCAGGCCTCAGCTTTGTTTTCAGTTTCTCACACGCTAAGGAAAATCAATCGCATGTTTCATCTTCGTCATTTGAATCCACTAAACCCCATCAAAAGTATTGTTGCCTATTCCGCGCAGTTGGACAAAACCAGGCAAGCATTATGGGAAAACCACTTTACACGCTCTTGTTCCGCCATTCATAATCCTGCCGTTACGCTGAATCGGCAATTGGCACAAAGGTTCCAATTTGTCACGCTATGCGTTTCTCCCGAAAACCAGGATAATTCATTAAGCACTGGAACGATATTCACTACGCTCGACCATCGGCGGGTAGGGGCTTGCGTAACGGAGGTGCGCCAAGATAAACAGGCGCCGACTTATGCAGAAGGCGGCTTGGGCGCGGCGAGAAATGGCAATACACATGACAAAATATCGGACCAAATTCATCAATCGGTAAAATATTCTTTAATAGAAAATTTACATCGACATAAACACTTTCTAAAGATGGCCGAACAGGCCGATCGCCCTGAAGCAATCAGTTTGGACCCAGTGACGTTGGAGGCCAAAATTAATAAAGCAATCCTGTCGTTTATCGCCAATAGGGATAGGCATTCCGCCTGAGCGGGATCAAAAACCTCATGATGTGGCATTGCCGAAAGACCATAAATAATCTGCAGGGCGTAGCCTGTAATGTCGACGCTAGCCATTGAAAGAATGAAGTAGTATTCGCACAAGGCGGCACCCGATACCTCACTGGATGCCGCTTATAACGGGGATATAAACCTGCTGCTTCCTATAACGATACCGGGCATTAACGACGATGCTCATGAAGTTTTCAGCCGATAATCCTAGATTTATCCAACTCCCAGCATTGTAGGCAATAGCGGCATTCTGACGCCCATTAACTAAATGTTTCCTAACCCATCACAAATATGCAGCATTATTCTTTCCAAGTGATTGAACCAATGTTATGAAAAATAGGAATACAACGGTTGAGTCTACAACCTGCCTCGGGTGTTTATGGTTTGAATAAATAATCAAGGAGCGGAAATATGCGTCTTATTGCTTCCCATTTTATTTGGATTTTGGTTGCGATTGCCGGTGCTTTTGGGTTGGGCGTGATCGCCTTGCATAACGGCGAAAAAATCAATGCGCTGTGGATTGTGGTGGTGGCGATCTCGGTCTATCTGATCGCCTATCGTTACTACAGCCGGTTTATTGCCAACCGGGTGCTGAGGCTGGACGCCACGCGCATGACGCCGGCCTGGCGGCATAACGACGGGCTGGATTATGTACCGACCAATAAATATGTGCTGTTCGGTCATCATTTTGCCGCCATTGCCGGCGCCGGACCGCTGGTGGGGCCGGTATTGGCCGCGCAGATGGGCTATTTGCCGGGAATGATCTGGATCTTGGCCGGCGTGGTGCTGGCGGGCGCGGTGCAGGATTTTATGGTGCTGTTTGTCTCCACCCGGCGGGACGGACGCTCGCTCGGCGATCTGATCAAGCAGGAACTGGGCGCCGTGCCCGGGGTGATCGCCCTGTTCGGCACTTTTATGATTATGATCATTATTCTGGCGGTACTGGCGCTGATCGTGGTCAAGGCCTTGACCAATAGTCCCTGGGGCGCGTTTACCGTGGGCTGCACTATTCCGCTGGCCATATTTATGGGTATTTATCTGCGGTTTATCCGTCCGGGCAAAATCGGCGAGGTATCGGTGATCGGGTTTGTGCTGCTGATGGCCGCGATAGTCTACGGTGGCGACGTGGCGCGCAGCCCGGCCCTGGCCGCCTATTTTACCCTGGACGGCAAACAGCTGACCTGGACGCTGGTGATCTATGGCGGGGTGGCCTCGATATTGCCGGTTTGGCTGCTGCTGGCGCCGCGCGATTATTTGTCCACCTTTCTGAAAATAGGCACCATCGTCGGGTTGGCCATCGGCATCGTGTTTATCGCGCCGACCCTGCAGATGCCCGCCACGACGAGGTTTATCGATGGCAGCGGCCCGGTATGGTCCGGCTCACTGTTTCCGTTTCTGTTTATTACCATCGCCTGTGGCGCGGTGTCGGGCTTTCATGCGCTGATCGCTTCGGGCACCACGCCCAAGATGCTGGAAAACGAGCGCCAGGCGGCGTTTATCGGCTATGGCGGCATGCTGATGGAGTCCTTTGTAGCCATTATGGCGCTGGTGGCGGCGTCGGTTATCGATCCGGGCATTTATTTTGCCATGAACAGCCCGGCGGCGGCGCTAGGAGGCAGTACGGTTGAGGCGGCGGCGGCCACCGTCAGCGGCTGGGGATTTACCATTACGCCGCAGATGCTGACTGATTATGCCGCATCGGTCGGCGAAAACAGCATAGTGTCGCGGGCCGGTGGGGCGCCGACTCTGGCGGTGGGCATGGCGCATATCCTGAGCCAGGCCGTTAGCGTTATCAGCATGGCGTTCTGGTATCATTTCGCCATTCTGTTCGAGGCGCTGTTTATTTTGACGGCGGTGGATGCGGGTACCCGCGCGGGCCGGTTTATGCTGCAGGATTTACTGGGCGTCGCGGTGCCGTCGCTGCGGCGTACCGATTCGCTGGTGGCCAATGTGGTTGCCACCGCGCTTTGCGTCGCGGCCTGGGGATACTTCCTGTATCAGGGCGTGGTGGATCCCCTTGGCGGCATCAATACCCTGTGGCCGTTATTCGGTATCGCCAATCAAATGTTGGCCACCATGGCCTTGACGCTGTGCTTTGTGGTGCT
>JAATGH010000432.1 GCA_015654745.1 Enterobacterales bacterium | reverse complement strand
TATCCGTATTGGCATCAGGCGCAAACGGCTGCCGATCGGTTGTCGCCGGCGGATCTTTCGTTGATTGCGCCCTATTTGCGCAAACCCTGAAAGCAGGATGCGTAATGGAGAGTGGTCAATCTCGTTGTGTTGGTTCAAGAGGATAAGGAATCTGTAGATGATAATTTTTGTTACCGGCGCCACTGCGGGTTTTGGTGAAACCATTACTCGTAAATTTATCACGCAAGGCCATAAGGTTATTGCCACAGGTCGCCGCCAGGAGCGTCTGGATCAACTGAAGGCCGAGCTGGGTGCCGCCTTATACCCCCTTAAGCTTGATGTGCGGGACCGTAACGGCATCCAGGCAGCCATTGCGTCCTTGCCCGCGGAGTGGCGGGAAGTGGATGTGCTGGTGAATAACGCCGGCTTGGCGCTGGGCATGGAACCCGCACATAAGGCCAGCCTTGATGATTGGGAAACCATGATAGATACCAACAATAAGGGTTTGGTCTATATGACCCGGGCCCTGTTGCCGGGTATGGTCGAACGCAGGCGCGGACACGTGGTGAACTTGGGGTCCACCGCGGGTCGTTGGCCCTATGCCGGGGGGAATGTTTATGGTGCCACCAAGGCGTTTACGCGTCAGTTCAGCCTTAATCTGCGTACCGATTTGGTGGGCACCAAGGTCAGGGTGACCGATATTGAGCCAGGCTTGGTGGGGGGGACCGAATTTTCGGCGGTTCGCTTTAAAGGTGATGACGCCAAGGTAGATAGCACCTATAAAAATGCCGATCCGCTGACGCCCGACGATATTGCCGAGGCCATTTTTTGGGTTACCACGCTTCCGGCGCACGTCAACATTAATGTGCTGGAAATGATGCCCGTAAGCCAGTCTTTTGCCGGTTTGAGCGTTTATCGGGAAGAGTAACGCGATCGATTAACTCCTGGCCACACGGCCGGGAGTGGTTTTTTCGCCAATCCGGGGTAGCCGCCTACCGGTTAATTGCGGTTTTCAGGGTCTCCCCCATCCTGCGACCATAATCATTATCCCTACAAACATTACACTGGCCCCAAGCCAATCTTGTGGCGATAATTTTACCCCGTCGATGAACCTTAGCCACAGTAATGCGGTCAATATGTACATTCCCCCATAGGACGCATATACACGCCCGCTGGCGGCTGGATGCAGCATGAGCAGACCGACGAATGCCACCAGGCTGGCACCGGCGGGTATCAGTAACAGGACGCTCCCGCCCTTTTTCGCCCAGAGATAAGGTAAATAGCAGCCGATGATTTCAGCCAGGGCCGTAGCAAAAAACAACAGGATGGTTTTGAACATTCGTTCACCGTTTATTGATACGCATAATGCGCTACGGGTGGTTTTGCCGTATAGCGCAATGTTATTATGCCCTTAGTGGTGGATTTTGATTTTACCCGCGTTAGTATTCACGTAAAGATTAAAAGGAAGATTTATGAAAGCTTACTCCTACCCTCAACTGCTCGGCGGGATGCTTACGTCGTATTATTAACCGGCGCCGCTACAGGGCATGCGGCCAACGATACCCAGCGTCTGATTGTAGAATCAGGGGACGGCGTTCAATCCAAAGAAGAAGCGCGCCAGAGCCAGGAGCAGTGGAATGCCACCCATCATCTGCGCGGTAAAGTGATTAAGCGGGAGGAAAAGGATTTTGATAAATATGATAAAACCGTTGATCTGCAGGACAATTGCACCAGTAGTGAAAACGTAAACGCCTATTGGGAGCCTAACACCGGCCGCTGTTTGGATCGCCGCACCGGCCGTTCCTTAATGGCACCTTGAGTTAATTCACCCTTTTCGATAACGCTGCTATCCTTAAAACGGATACTTCATACTCAAATAAGGAACCTAAGATGAAGACACTCAACCTCTCGCCGTGGAGTAACGTCACCGTGTTGGCCGCGGCGTTATTCGCGTTCGCCCCTTTTGCCGCTCAGGCGTCCTGCGAAAGCGTAAAAGCGGAGATAGCTCAGAAAATCATTGCTAATGGTGTGCCCCAATCAAGCTTCCAACTTGACATCGTCGCTAACGATCAAGCGGATCAAGCCGGCGGACAGGTGGTAGGCCACTGCGAAAGCGATTCACAGAAAATTGTCTATACCCGCACCAACGATAATGGGAATGAGACGGCCACATCGGCACACGACGCGCCAAGTCCATAGGGTATTCACGGCGGGAAAACATAGCTTCCCGCCACGAAGTTAAGCCTGGATAGCCAATATGCAAAGGAATAAATAGGTGCCGTTTTTCTTATAAATCAATATAAGTAGATAGCATAATCAAATAATAAAAAATTATTTATATTCATGATTATTAGTCAACTTTATTCGTTTTCCGATCGTTCATCAGGCTGGATAAATCTATATAACCGGAAAGGTCACGTTTTTCCGGTCTAGGCAAATAAGGCAATTCCCCCAGCTGTGGCGCGGTAATTTTATTTCTTAACACATCCATTATCTCAGCGTAATGAGCAAGTCCGGGATTTATTCGATTTGCCACCCATCCTAATAACGGTAATCCATCGTTGATAATTGCTTCGGCGGTAAGTATGGCATGGTTGATACAGCCAAGCTTAATACCAATTACCAATATTACCGGCAATTGCTCTTGTACTACCCAATCAGAATAAGGGCGATAATCACTCATAATGGTGCGCCAACCGCCGCTGCCCTCCACTACCACCGTATCAGCCAGTTCGGCTAGATGATGAAGTCCCTGAGTCATCAGTCCATAATTAATGTCATCACCAGAGTAAGCGCTGATCTCCTCTTCTCGTAAGGTGATGGGATTAATTTCATTATAAGGCAGCGACAGCGTGGACGACGCGCATAAGACTAACGCGTCTTTGTTACGCAACCCTTCCGCCGTTTCTTCGCTACCTCGTGCAATAGGCTTGTATCCAACCGCGCTTAGATTTTGCTTGGCTAGATTTTGCATCAGGGCGCGGGAGACAATGGTTTTGCCGACCGCCGTATCCGTACCGGCAACAAAAATTCGTTTTAACATGACAACTCCAGCCTGGCGTAATCCATTGGACATGTTTGGATAAAATTATAGGTGAGGTAAAATGTACCCGATACAGCGCGGGAGTGGCTTGCGTTAGCGCAATATTTTCTCGTTAAGCGTTAGCCCTGCACCAATTTCAAAAGTAATGAGCCATCGTAAAGCGCATCTTTTATCAGCGCCGCGCCCGGCATTGTGCCCTGGTTTTTATAACGGGTTGCCTGCACGGTAATATCTTTACTGTAGTCAGGCAAAGACTGCTGACGGATATTGGCGAGAATGACCGGGAAAAGAATATCCGATGCCAGGTTCAACGGAGAACCGACCAGGATTTTTTTCGGATTAAAGAGGTTCACCATAATGGCCAGGATCCGCCCTACGCTGTTACCTATGCCGACGATAATGTCGCGGGCAAGCGTATCGCCGGACATGGCTGCGGCACATAACGCTTCGACGCTGACCGGAGCGCCGTTCATCGATGAGTTGACATTTAATGCCAGCCGCTGGCGGGTAAGCGCCATAACGCTTTCGATACCCGCGACCGTTTCCAGACATCCACGATTACCGCAATAACAGCGTTTGCCATAGGGTTCAACCTGGGTATGGCCAATCTCGACCAAGCTGCGGCTGCTGCCATGCAATAAGGTCCCGCCGGTAATGACGCCGGCGCCCACGTTATGATCAATCACAATCTGGATTACATCGTCACAATCGCGCGCGGCTCCATAGAGCGCCTCGGCCATAGTCCAGGCACAAATGTCATGCTGCAGGTAGGCAGGGACACCGATATGTTCAGTGAGCGCCGGGCCTAACGCCATGTTATCAACATTATACCATGGCATGCGATGGACCATCCCGGCGGCGGCATCGATGATGCCGGGCAGCGTGACGGCGATGGCGGTCAAACGCTCCAGCTTTTGCTGATGACGAATAAAAAACTGGTCGATGGTAGCAATCAAACGCGCCAATAGCGGTTCGCTGGCCTGAGCCTCGAGCGGTTCTGTATCCTCGACAATCAGCTTACTGCTCAGTTCGCGCAGCGCGAGCGTTATCGATCCATGGCTGATACGCACCGCCAGGAAATGCCAGGCTTGGGTATCCACCACCAAGCCGATGGCAGGCCTGCCGCGCAAACCATTTTCCTGGTATTCGGTTTCGCTCACTAAATGAGCTTCAACCAACTCGCGGACAATTTTAGTAATGCTGGCGGGGGCTAGCCGGGCCAACTTTGACAAGGCAATACGCGAAATTGGACCAAATTGATCGATCAGGCGATAGACTGCTCCCGCATTCGTTTGCTTGATTTGATCGATATGCCCCGGCTGACCATGGCCTATCACTCACCTTGCTCCTGATATTTTCACGCTATAAAATAATATATTGGGGCTATGTTGTGTCTTTTCATTTTAGCCGTCAAATATTTGATTAGTTATGTGATTTGTCGCACAATTTTGCCTTGGCCAGCGCGAAAAAGCTGGGTGTTAAGCGTCAAATTCAAGCTCTTTCCACCAATTAACCCCACACAACACCCTATTCAGTCGCAAGCATAACATCATTGTTTTAACATTAAATTGATCAACATCTGGGCTGATGCGGATAGCTCTTTATCTCGATGCGTGACCAGCCACACTTCGGTCATGGCTTCTGGTTCCTCAAGCTCAAGATAACGTATGCTATCGACTCGAATGCGCGCGAACGAAGCGGGCAAAATAGAAACGCCCAAGCCGGCTGAAACCAGGCCTATAATGGTCATTGCCTCGCCCACTTCCTGGGTAATGTAAGGTGTGATGGCAAATTGCTTTAATAACAGCAACGTTTCATCGTATAAAGCGGTTCCTACCTTACGATCAAAAAATACGAAGGGCTGATTGGCCAACTGTAGGATGCTTATTCTGCCATTGGGTTGTTTGGCCAGGGGGTGCTCGCGATGCACCACGGCAACCAGTGCTTCCCGGAGTAATAGCCGATAAGACAAAGCCTCGGGTAAGGCGGTATTGCGCATGACCCCCATATCGAATTTTCCGGTCAGCAACGGCTCAATCTGTTGTTTAGTATTGGTTTCCACCATTTGAATATGCACGGCGGGATGCTGCTGGCGAAATGCCAGCAGGCTTGCTGAAATTCGCTGTATAAAGGGCGTTGATGAAGTAAACCCGATGGTGATTTCACCTAATTCACCCCGATGGATACGCCCGGCGCGATCTGCCGCTTGGTTGACCTGTTCAATAATCAACCACGCTTGTTGCAAAAACTGTTTGCCCGCCGGAGTGAGTTTCACGTTGCGATTATTGCGATCAAAAAGCCGTGCGCCGATCTGTTGCTCTAAAATTTGAATTTGCTGGCTTAGCGGCGGCTGAGACATATGCAATTGTTCAGCTGCGCGGCCAAAATGTAGCGTTTCCGCTACGGCGATGAAGTAGCGCAGGTGGCGCAGTTCGATATTCATATTTTAAACATATCAAATGAGATTATTAATATATTAGACAAAAAACCGAAATATTTCTATCATCTGGATATTCTTTTATTCATTTCGCCATAATGTAAAACCATTAGTTAAGGATTTTTTGTGAACACCCCATCGCGTACTACGGCACATGCGCCCGAGACGCCTGTTTTTCCCACGGCCGGTCATGGATCCAACCTTAAGCAACCCCATATCAAACGAGGTACTCCCCAGTTTATTCGGCTCACATTAGCGCTATTCTCCGCCGGCTTGGCGACGTTTGCCCTGCTCTACTGCGTGCAGCCGATTTTGCCGGTGTTATCACAGGATTTTGGCGTTTCACCGGCGACCAGCAGTCTGTCGTTGTCTTTGGCCACCGGTCTGATGGCACTGGGACTGCTGTTCACCGGCCCCTTATCTGATGCCCTGGGCAGAAAATCGGTGATGGTAGTGGCGTTGTTATTGGCGGCCGTATTTACTCTATTCACCGCCTTTATGACCAGTTGGCAAGGTATACTGCTGTTTCGCGCGTTAACCGGCTTAGCGTTAAGCGGGGTCGCGGCCGTCGCCATGACCTATTTAAGTGAGGAAATCCATCCAAGCGTAGTCGCGTTTTCCATGGGGCTTTATATCAGCGGTAATTCTATCGGTGGTATGAGCGGCCGCTTGCTCAGCGGGGTCCTGACGGATATGTTTTCCTGGCGGATTGCCGTTGGCGCTATCGGTGTGCTGGCGCTGGGTGCGGCATTGATGTTTTGGCGAATTCTACCCGCGTCCCGGCATTTTCGCCCTACTTCGCTTAAGCCGCGTACGATGGCGATTAATCTGCGCCTGCATTTTCGCGATGCCGGATTGCCGATGTTATTTATTGAGGGTTTTTTATTGATGGGGTCGTTTGTTACCCTCTTCAATTATATCGGCTATCGTTTGCTCGCCGGACCCTGGTTCCTCAGCCAGGCCACGGTTGGGCTGCTTTCGCTCGTGTATATCACCGGGACCTATAGCTCTCCTTGGGCCGGCGCGATGTCGGGACGTTACGGTCGTGGACCGGTAATGACGGCATCTATAGCGGTGATGCTAATAGGATTGCTGCTTACGTGGTTTTCTTCCTTGATCGTGATTTTTGTCGGCATGATGTTGTTTACCGCCTGTTTTTTTGCCGCGCATTCTATCGCCAGCGCCTGGATTGGACGCCGCGCGCGCCGGGCGAAAGGACAAGCCTCCTCGCTATATCTATTTTGTTATTATGTTGGCTCAAGCGTTGCCGGCACGCTTGGCGGTTTCTTCTGGCACAGCTACGCGTGGACCGGTGTTGTGGTGTTCATTGCGTTACTTCTGATATTGGGATTAGCGGTAGCTCAGAAATTAAGTAAATTGACCGAACTGCGGGCAGTATAATGCTCACCTGGATAGGGGGAGTGTGTATCGTTGCCCCTTTTCGTGACTGGTAAGCGAGTATTTTGCAGGATGGTAAGGTGTCATGTATGATGAAAATAAATTGTATGTTGTAACTAAAGAAATGACTACTACAATAATAAAATAGCTAAGGCTCCAGATAATTAGTACATAAGGTACATAAAATCACTACGTTGCATCATTTACATGCTGTTTCATCGCCATAAACAACCTGACCATGACGGATTTTGTTTATCGCTCAGACAGTCACCTTGCCGTTAAGCCGCGAGCCCTTAGCAAGAAGATGCCAATTTGCTTGCACCCTGCAGGATGAATATTTCAGCACCTTTGTTTCGGGGACCCTTCTCTATCCGTTTGAGGTCAATATGCGCCGGATTAGAGGTATGCACTGATATTGGCTTAGCCGTAGCCCCTGTAAGCAATTGAGGTGGTGCAAAGGTTAATTGTTCTCGCAACGAAATCGTGGTACTTCCTATACTCATCGTCTGTTTGTCTAGCCCCCGCTCATTAAATTGCATATTGACGTTTAATTCCGTCGATATATGCCCTCCTTTTTGATAGGAGGACGCCATGATATTGGATCGATGGCCCGCCTCAGCCGTCGGAGACGCATTTTCTCCAACCACCATATTGTGGCCTCGTCTGACATCGTCTTGCTGTGTGCTGAATTCGGACACTGGCCATTGTACGGCGATGGCAATATTGACCCCGTTCTTCTTATTGACCGTAAAGCCGACCTCCGGCTTGCCTACGCTCATCCAGAGCTTATCGGCACCGATAATTACGGGTTCCGACGCTAGCGCGGCTTGGGAAGTTGGCCGCAAGAACTGATTAAAGACCTCATACTGCACCGCGTTGATGATATTCGTCGGATTGAGATAACGGGTCAAGGCCAGCAAACTCAACGGATTATTGTCCACCATATCCGACAATTGCCCTAATTGACGCAGCTGCGTACCCGAGAGCCCTGGTTGTCCACCGCAAATCTGTTTTGCTTGTGATAGCAGCTGATTGCCGAAGCCGCTGACCCAACGACTGTAGCTTTGATGGCTATTATCTATATTGAGATCGATACCTGACTTGAATGCCTCAATAAACGCGCTATCGGTAAAATACGCATTGACTGCTTCTGGATGATGGACCGAAACCCGGAACGCGGAGGCCATAAAATCTTCTAGGCGGCTGGAAGGATTATGTTCTTTGACATGATGAGTGGAAATAGCCTCAATCTCACCTGACCAGTTTTGGGTTACTTTAATCTCCGATGTGGGCATTTTCGCCAGGAAATTTTTTATTTCTGCATATTGCCGTTGGAAAGCATTGCCGCGCTTTTCTGATGATTTTGATAATAAGGCAATACTGTTATCGAGTACGTGGTGCTGGTCTGTAGCATGCGCCATCATGGCCAATTTGATAAACTCCTTGCTCGACGTCGCGTCTGAAACCGTCAAATCACTAGGCCAACATTCGGTAAATACGCTGGAAAGTTCCTTTTCACTTAAAGGCAACTGTAAAAATTTTTGTAAAGTGTCTAATTGGCGGCAAACGGCCGTGACAAGACCGGGTATTTTACCGGCAATGGTTTCGACAGTCTGTAAGCCCATCGGAGACGGCGGCAATGTTGTCGGATCGGTGGCCAAGCTTTGATGTAATTTCCAGGCTATCACATGATGCAGATATGACGTGGGTTTATAGTCAGGATTATCTAAGATGGCGCGCTTTAGCGCGGACATAAAGGTGGCTGACACTATTTTCCCACCCGTGACGCCACCTAGTGCATTATCCAAAGCCAGTTTTAACGCATTCTCGCCGCCGTTCTGTTCGGTTAATGCGACCAGCACGCGTTCTAACGCATTATTTTGTAATAACGACGGCCCAACGAATTGGGCGATACCCGCGGCCATTTTTTGCGCAAACTCGCCTTGTCCTTTGGATTTCAAAATAACTTCAATAAGGGGCGCAATACCGTCCTTAATCTGCTGTTGGGTATTATCGAAAAGTACGCTTCTTACCTGGTTAACGATCTCCGCACTACGTCTGCCCAACATCTGATGAGAGGACACATGCTGCTGCCCTAACGAAAGCGTGTTTGAGATGATCGACTTAGCCAATCTATCCCGAGTGACCTTCCCGGCAGAAATGCGTTTGACTATGCCATTAAATACCCGGTTTTTATCCATCATGGCATAGGTGATAAACTGGGTGGCGAAACGTGGAATAGAAACCCTTTTCATGTAATCCGTCTCCGTTGAAAATTTTCGGTTGCCAAGGATGTATTGGTTGTTGACGTAAACGGTTGGGCAATGGTTGGTAAATTTTCTTGCCAATACTGAACTTGGTCCACTAACGCTTCAATACGTTCTATTGCGTGATCAGGGGCGGTTCTATCCAAATCAAGCTCGCTAAAGAGCATGATGCGTTGCCCGCCCGCATCATAGCCGAACCAGCAGCGATTAGTGGCAACGCCGAAAAGCTGAATTTGCAATAAAGAGGCAAAAAAATCGTCGTTAAGCCGCGCGCGTATTTGCATTACCGGCGCAAAAAAATAAACATGTTTATCGTGATGCTCCAAGGTGATTTCAATTTTTTTATCAAAACACAACGTGCAGCCACCGCTATTTACCGCTTCGTTCAGGTCCAGTCCGGTATCGGCAGATAATAACTGTAAGAGTTCAGGAAATGTCATACGGGTACTCAAATATTCTCATTAAAAAAGGTCAATAACCTGTATATTGCATGCTTATAATATCAATCGATATGCAATAAGCTTGCAGTTATCGCTTATCGCTTATCGCTTATCGCTTATCGACTGTTGGCTATTTATATCTGCGGTTGTTTTTTGATCTGCCCTCCTGCTAAGCGCATTAATAACGGTAGTTAAAGTGAGTTGAGTAGTTTATACTAAAATGTATGTTGTAACTAAGTTGGTCTATCAACGACGGATATCGCCTTATGCCCGCATTAGATCTTATTGAGCGCCTAAATCATCGTTTTACCCAGCTGCAGCACCGGCTAGGCGAACTACAGAATTTGTTGGGCGAGGTTAGACTATTGATCGGCCGAGTATTTGAATTGCCGGAAGTGGAAAAAGGCCAGGAGCATGCGGCCATTGAAAGTATTCCCGTCATCCAGCACTTAGGAGCGGCGGCGTTGGCCAAAGGACTAGATCATTTTCAGCGTATGTTTATCTATCATCAAAAACAGAATACCAGTGCCAAGTCGGCGATTCGATTGCCAGGCGCCCTCTGTTTTTCCGTTGATGACCGGCAATATCAAACCGTTATCACGCTGATTACCGAAATCAATCTTATGAAGACCGAGCTATCGAATATTATTACGGTGGAGTCTCAGCTGCAGCCGGAGCAGCGCTTTGAATTTGTCCATACGCATCTGCGCGGGTTGAAGACGCTCAGCGCCTACCGCTCGCTTCAGGTTGTTACGGATCCCTGGAGCCTACGCTTTGGCTGGGCCAACAAGCAAATCATTAAAAATCTGACGCGCCGGCAGGTACTGGAAATGTTGCAAAAAAGTTTGGCCGCCGGGCGAGCCGTGCCCCCCTATGATAAACAGCAATGGGCGGAAAAAGTACGCGGCGAAATTGACGCCATCAGTAAACTGCCCCCTTCGGTTAAGTTGAAAATTAAACGACCGGTCAAGGTTCAGCCCATTGCCAGGGTCTGGTATCAGGAACGACAACAGCAGGTACAGTTAGCCTGCCCTTCCCCGCTGATCGTGTTGTGTCGGCTTGCGCCTGGTGCCGAATTACCACCGCAGATTCCGCAACTGGGCGAATTGCTAAGTTACGATCGGGCATCTATTCGGCATAAATACAAACCCGCCGCACTGCCGGCACATCTGGTGATAGAGCGCCTGCATCTGTATGTCGCCACCTAATGGCTAAAACAAGACCAGCAACCGCACTGGTTGCTGGTTACGCTTAGTAAATCAAGCCCATCTTAGCTTTTTAACGACCCGACCATATCTTCTGGCCGCACCCACTCATCAAACTGCGCTTCGGTCAGATAGCCCAACTTTAGCGCAGAGGCTTTCAGGGTTAATCCTTCTTTATGCGCTTTCTTGGCGATTTCGGCTGATTTGTCATAACCGATATGCGTGTTTAGCGCCGTCACCAACATCAACGACTCGTTAAGCAGTTGATTAATCCGATCGCGATTCGGCTCAATCCCTACCGCACAGTGATGATTAAAGCTATCCATACCGTCGGCTAACAGACGAACGGACTGGAGAAAGTTATGGATAATCATTGGACGGTAAATATTGAGTTCAAAGTTACCTGACGCGCCGCCAATATTGATAGCCACATCATTGCCCATCACCTGGCAGCACAACATGGTCATGGCTTCACACTGGGTGGGATTGACCTTGCCCGGCATGATCGAACTACCCGGTTCATTTTCCGGAATACTGATTTCACCGATGCCACAACGTGGACCTGATGCCAACCAGCGCACATCATTAGCGATTTTCATCAGCGACGCGGCTAGCCCTTTAAGCGCGCCATGCCCATGTACCAACGCATCACAGGCGGCCAGCGCTTCGAATTTATTCGGCGCGGTTACAAAAGGCTGGTCGGTCAGTTCCGCCAAGGCTTTGGCGACCCGCACCGCATATTCGGGATGGGTATTCAACCCGGTGCCGACGGCGGTGCCCCCCAAGGCAAGTTCACAGAGATGCGGTATGCTTTGTTCAATATGCCGCAGACTATGATCGAGCATCGCCACCCAGCCGGAGATTTCCTGGCCCAAGGTCAACGGCGTCGCATCCTGTAAATGTGTACGACCAATTTTAACGATGCCGTTAAAGGCGCTGGATTTTGCAGCCAACTGGTCGCGCAGGGCCTTCAGTTTTGGAAATAAATGTTCGCGCAGCGCAATCACCGCGGCGACGTGCATAGCCGTAGGAAACACATCATTGGAACTTTGGCTTTTATTAACGTCATCATTGGGATGCACCAGCCGCCCTTCGCCGCGTTGCCCTCCCAGCAGCTCGCTAGCGCGATTGGCAAGGACTTCGTTCATATTCATATTACTTTGCGTACCGGAGCCCGTTTGCCAGATTGCTAGCGGGAATTCATCCGGATGCTTGCCGGACAGCACTTCATCCGCAGCCTTGATAATGGCCTCAGCCCGCTCAGAGGGGAGCAAACCTAAATCTCTATTGACCTGAGCGGCGGCTCGTTTGGTCTGCGCCAGAGCGTCGATCAGTGCCGGGGGCATTTTTTCGCTGGAAATGCGGAAATGTTCAAGGGAGCGCTGAGTTTGAGCTCCCCATAGTCGTTCCGCAGGGACGTCAATGGGACCCATGGAATCTTTTTCAATGCGTGTGGCTGACATTACTTCCTCCTGGTATTCTTCCTAAAGATCAATCTCCTGCCCGGCAGAAGTTCAAGCAGTCACCGGACCTTGGTAATATGGCGATGATATCGGCCTTGATAGTATAGTGCCAAAGAAAAGCTTACCATTAATGCGACCGGCTCGCGTTATTACATAATGAATCGAACTTAGCAGGGGCAGCAGCTTTATGAAAAAGATGATTAACTCAGTCCAGCACTACGCCTGGGGCAGTACCGAGGCGCTGACGCGTTTGTATGGAATCCCCAATCCTAGCGATCAGCCTATGGCGGAACTTTGGATGGGAGCACATCCGAAAAGCAGCTCGCGCATTCACGACGCGCAAGACGATACCGCTACCGTCTCTTTGCGGGATGCTATTGCGCGGCATCCTCAAGCGTCCCTGGGCAAGGCTGTGGCCGACCGATTTGGAGAATTGCCTTTTTTGTTCAAGGTGCTGTGCGCAAGCGCGCCGCTATCCATTCAGGTGCATCCGAGTAAATCAGCCGCAGAGCGGGGGTTCGCCCTGGAAAATAGCCAAGGGGTCGCCCTGGACGCAGCTAATCGCAATTACAAAGATCCTAATCATAAACCTGAACTGGTTTTTGCCCTCACCCCGTTCCAAGCCATGAACGGATTTCGTGAAAACAGCGCCATTATCTCATTATTGCAGCCGGTGGCCGGTGCACATCCTGCCATAGCCGCTTTTTTACAGCATCCGGACCAGCAGCATCTGGCAGGGCTGTTCGGGGATTTGCTTTCCATGACCGGCGACGTGAAATCCCTGGCTATCGACGTGTTGAAAACAACATTAAAACATCAGCATGGTGAACCCTGGGACACCATAGCCGCCCTCGCTGATGTCTATCCGCAAGACAGCGGTCTGTTTTCCCCCCTGTTGCTTAATGTGATTACGCTACAGCCTGGGCAGGCAATGTTTCTGTATGCTGAAACACCCCATGCTTATTTGCGGGGCGATGCGCTTGAGGTCATGGCTAATTCGGATAATGTCCTGCGCGCGGGACTTACGCCTAAATATATTGATGTGCCCGAGCTGCTGGCCAATGTGCAATTTATCGCCAAACCGGAAGATAGGCTGTTAACGATCCCCCGTGCTGAAAACGGCGTACTTTTCTTCCCTATTCCCGTGGACGATTTCGCGTTTTCGCTACATGATCTTTCCGCCGATGGTCAGCTGCTTGCGCAAAGCAGCGCGGCGATCCTGTTTTGCCTGGAAGGCCAGGCGGTACTGGAGAAAGCCGGTCAGCGGCTGACCCTAAAGCCGGGCGAATCGGCTTTTGTCACAGCGGAAGAATCCCCGATCAAGGCCAGCGGGACCGGCAGATTAGCACGGGTTTACAATGATTTGTGATGGCGTCTGCGCCGAATTTAGCGTCAGTTGCTATTATTAAGTGGCATTGCCCCTAACAGTACCCCTTTTGTTTGGCCTGCGCCCGAGGTGGTCAGGCAATTTGGAACAGTAAATAATAATAAGGATGAACAGATTATGAAAAAAACACTCGTCGCGATCGGCGTGATCGTCGTATTGGGCGCGGCATGGACCGGTGGCGCCTGGTACACCGGCAAGCAGTTCGAGCAGCGGTTGCCGTCAGTCGTTGACGAAGCCAATACCCGGATTACAGCCGCCTTTCCTGAAATGGGCGTTAAGCTGGTGGTCGAGGATTATCAGCGCCATCTGTTTTCAAGCCGGGTTAACGTCGTCCTGGTCTCCGACGGCTCCACCGGCGATAACAAACCGCTCAAGCCAGGAGACCGGATAGTGATCAATGAGATCATCGATCATGGTCCGTTCCCCGCCAGTCAATTGAAAAAAGGCGTGTTTATTCCCAGCATGGCGTCGGTGCGCAGCCAGTTGGACAATACGCCGCTGGTAAAACCGCTGATGGATGCCGGTAAGGGAAAATCACCGATAACGGCGGTGACGCGGGTCGCCTATAACGGCGATACGGTTTCTGCCATTGATATCTTGGCGCTGGACTTTAAAAACGCCACCAGTCTTTTGCGCACCAATGGTGGCACGGTTAATGTATCAATCGATCACGACATGAATAAAATCGTGGCGGACGGCACTATCGGCAGTCTGGTAATTGGCGGTGAAAACCAATGGCAGCAGCATGAGCAGGTCGCCTTGCAGGATTTCAGTCTCGATAGTTCCACCCATAAAGGAAAGCAGGATTATAGCGTCGGCGATAATACGCTGAAGGTTAAGACCTTGACCTATACTATCGACGGCAAGGATATCCTGAGCACCGATAATCTTTCACAGATAACCAACGCCAACGAAGACGGCGACAAGCTCAACGTGCAGGTGGCCTATAGCCTGGACGCACTGCATGTCCAAGGCCAGAATTTTGGTTCGGGCAAACTGACGCTGAAACTGTCCAATCTCGATACCAAGGCAATCTCCCAATTTAGCCAGCAATATCAGGCTCAGGCGCAGCAAATAATGCAGCAAACCGGTAATATCGATCCGGCAATGCAGCAACAGCAAATCAGCCACGCATTATTTTCAAACCTGCCGATAGCGCTGAAAGGCAACCCCTACCTAACCATCGCCCCTTTAAGCTGGAAAAATAGCAAGGGGGAAAGCGCGTTTAATTTGACGCTCAACCTTAACGATCCGGCTCAGTCACCGACAAGCGAAACCACCGGCGTATTGCCATGGCTGCCGTACGTGAACAAACTGGATGCCAAATTGACCATTCCGCTGGATATGGCCACCGAACTGACCACTCAATTCGGCAAGTTGCAAGGCTATAGCGACGACGATGCGCAAAAGCTGGCTAAACAGCAAATTCAGGGTTTGGCGGCCATGGGCCAGATGTTCAAGCTGACCACGGTCAAGGATAATATCCTGACCAGCAGTTTCCTTTATGCTGATAACCAGGTAAATCTGAACGGGCAAAAGATGCCTCTGCAAAACTTCCTCGGTTTGTTCGGCATGTTCGGCCAGCCCGATAACGGGCAGCCGCAGACTCAGCAACAACCCTAAAAAATCGCTTATTCTCTCCCCGGCCGGCGGCCGGGGTTTCTTTGCGCGCGACGCTGCCCCCAGCTCTCGAACCGTGGCACTCTACTGATAAACGGGATCCGGGGAGCAATGGTAGTTCACGATCCCGAACCGTCATTCGGGGCACCATGTCGGCAACGACCGCTTTCCAATTCCGAACGGACATCCGTCCGCAGTACGGGCGCTCGCCCAGGGGCCCCAACTGAATCTCGGTCAGATGCATGCGTTTAGCGATACACGTGGCCGCTGTGACGATGTCGTGACGCACCGCTAGTTGAACTTAACAAGATCCTTGAAGATCAGTTTACCCCAGGTATTGCCCCTGGCTTGGACGAGCGACCCGCCTTCCTTGAGCGGCCCTAGCGCAATCGGCGCGAAACCGAGTTGTTCGGCCATAACAGCTACCAGCGTCACCGCATTTTCGTCATCGCTCGACAAAAACACAACGCGGCTGCCGCCATTCACGCTAGGATCAGCGGCCAGAACTCCAGCGGGCAGATGGTTAAAGCCCTTTACTAGCCTAGCGCCGGTAAACGCTTTGGCGACCACCGCGGACGACGGCTGACCTTCCAGGTCTTCAACGGAAACACCAAAAGCATTTGTCGCGTCAATGATCGTCTTGCCCCGCCAGGTTGCGATCTGCTTCGCGACTTCGCGATGTTCCCAAAATGGCACCGCCAGGAAGATCGTGTCGGACGCGATTGCATCCTGCAGCGTCCTGGGGATAACGGTGGGGCCGATCGCCCGTGCCCGCTGCATCAACGTCTCGGGAGGGCGCCGGCTGGCGACGCTCACATCGATGTTCTTTCTTGCAAATGCTCGGGCGAGCGCCTGGCCTACCGCACCAAAGCCAATAATCGAATAACTCATACGAACTCTCCATTCAGGGGACGTTTTGATCAACCACTGACCCACGTTAATTGGTGACCGGCGGCACAAGCAAACATGACAATTTCAGATGGCCGAGGTGCCGCCGTCGACATACAGCTCTACCCCATTAACGAAACTCGAATCGTCTGAAGCAAGAAACAGCGCGACCGTCGCAATTTCCTCTGGATGGCCCATCTTTCCCCGCGGGACCAGGGATTCGAAATGCCGCTTTGTCTCCTCGTCGAAGAGTTGCTCCTGTATCGGCGTGGCGATCTGCCCTGGGCTCAGCACGTTCACCCGGATTTTTCGGTCCTTCAGTTCGCTGAGCCACCCGCGCGCGAATGCGTGTAATGCCGCCTTGCTCGCCGCATACACGCTGAAACCAGGAAAACCTTTCACCGAAGCAATTGACCCGGTCATGAAGATCGAACCGCCATCGTTGAACAGCGGCAACGCCTTCTGAACCGTAAACAGCGTGCCGCGCACATTCAGGTCGAAGGTCGCATCGAAGTGCCGTTCTGTAATCTCGCCCAGTGGGACGGCTTCGCCCGTGCCAGCACTCGCGAACAGGATGTCGATCTTGCCCTTTTCCCGCTTGACTGTATCGAACAGGCGGTCGAGGTCGTCGAGATTGGCCGCGTCGCCGCGCACGCCGGTCACGTT
>JAATGH010000364.1 GCA_015654745.1 Enterobacterales bacterium | reverse complement strand
TGCAGGCCCTCTTTTTTACCTATCCCCTACATGGGATAACGAGGAAAAGATAATGGCTGATATTACCGCCGCCCTGGTGAAAGAACTGCGCGAACGTACCGGCGCAGGCATGATGGAATGTAAAAAAGCGCTGGTAGAAGCTCAGGGCGATATCGAGCTGGCTATCGACAACATGCGTAAATCCGGCCAAGCCAAAGCCGCTAAAAAAGCCGGCCGCGTAGCCGCTGAAGGCGTTATCCTGACGAGAATCGCGCAGGACGGCAAATACGGCGTCATCGTCGAACTGAACTGTGAAACCGATTTCGTGGCCAAAGACGGCGGTTTCAAAGCCTTCGGCGACGAAGTTGTCAGCGCCGCGCTGGCTGAACGCATTACCGATATCGACGCGCTGAAAGCCAAATTTGAAGAACAACGCGCCGCAATGGTTGCCAAAATTGGTGAGAACATCAATATCCGTCGCGTTGCCGCCCTTGAAGGCGATGTGCTGGGTTCCTATCTGCACGGTGCGCGTATCGGCGTCATGGTCGCGGCAACCGCCGCCGACGAAGAGCTGGTTAAGCATATCGCCATGCATATCGCGGCCAGCAAACCTGAATATGTCCATGCCGAGGACGTGCCGGCCGACGTCGTGGCCCGGGAACACCAGATCCAGCTTGATATCGCCCTGCAGTCTGGCAAACCGCGCGAAATCGCTGTAAAAATGGTCGAAGGCCGCATGCGCAAGTTTACCGGCGAAATTTCTTTGACCGGCCAGCATTTTGTAATGGACCCGAGCAAAACCGTCGGTCAGCTGCTCGAAGAGCATAAAGCTAAAGTCGTTAACTTTATCCGTTTTGAAGTGGGTGAAGGCATCGAAAAAGCCGAAGTCGACTTCGCTGCGGAAGTTGCCGCCATGAGCAAGCAGTCTTAATATGATTATCCGGAACCGCCGCCAGGCGGTTCCTTTTTATTATGAGCTGAAATAAAGTTAGGGGACTTTTGCCGCATAAACTCTCCGTAACGCGGTACAGAAGTCGGATCCGCCCATCTCGTTATCGCTGATTAGGAATAGAACTAATGGCAACCAATGCAAAACCCGTATACCAGCGTATCCTTCTCAAATTGAGTGGCGAAGCCCTGCAAGGCGCAGAAGGTTTTGGTATCGACGCCAGCGTCCTCGATCGTATGGCTCAGGAAGTGAAAGAGCTGGTCGAACTGGGGATTCAGGTCGGCGTGGTGATCGGCGGCGGCAACCTGTTCCGCGGTGCCGGCTTGGCTCAGGCGGGTATGAATCGTGTGGTAGGCGACCATATGGGTATGCTGGCGACGGTGATGAACGGATTGGCGATGCGCGATGCGCTTCACCGAGCCTATGTCAATGCGCGGCTGATGTCCGCCATCCCGCTGAACGGCGTGTGCGATAATTACAGCTGGGCCGAGGCCATCAGCCTGCTGCGCAATAATCGGGTAGTGATTTTTGCCGCCGGTACCGGCAACCCCTTCTTTACCACTGACTCCGCGGCCTGCCTGCGCGGGATTGAAATCGAGGCCGACGTGGTGCTCAAAGCCACCAAGGTTGACGGCGTATATTCCGCCGATCCGGTGAAAAATCCGGACGCAACCCTCTATGAGCAGCTAAGCTACCAGGATGTGCTGGAACAGGAGCTAAAGGTCATGGATTTGGCCGCCTTCACTTTGGCACGGGATCATAATATCCCTATTCGCGTATTTAATATGAATAAACCTGGTGCGCTGCGTCGTGTGGTGATGGGTGAAAAAGAAGGCACGCTCATTACGAAGTAGTAATTGAGCGTTGGATTACAGTAT
The DNA here is from genome assembly GCA_015654745.1 of Enterobacterales bacterium. Lineage (GTDB taxonomy): Bacteria > Pseudomonadota > Gammaproteobacteria > Enterobacterales > Enterobacteriaceae > Acerihabitans. Next base: position 1,626 of record JAATGH010000364.1, on the reverse strand, counting down.
TATGCCGTATGCTCAGCAATAAAACAGTGCCCGCAGGCACTGGGCTGTCAGTAAACTCGACCAGCTACGGCTGGTATTGACTATCACGGGCTTGAGGTAAACTCAGGTCCGCCAGGATAACCAGCTTCCAAGGGTTCGCAACGTGATTAATGAAATCCGCAAAGATGCAGAGATACGCATGGAAAAATGCGTGGACGCATTCAAAAACCACATCGGCAAAATCCGCACTGGCCGCGCGTCTCCAAGCCTGCTTGATGGAATACACATCGAATATTATGGCGCCTCGACGCCACTGCGCCAGTTGGCGAACGTCGTGGCGGAGGATTCGCGCACATTGGCGATCACGGTGTTCGACCGTTCGCTCAGCCCCGCCGTGGAAAAAGCCATCATGGCATCCGATCTGGGGTTAAACCCATCCTCTGCGGGCAGCGTCATCCGTGTTCCGCTGCCGGCCTTAACCGAAGAGCGTCGCCGCGATCTGATCAAAGTGGTGCGGGCGGAAGCGGAGCAGGGCAGAATATCGGTGCGCAACGTGCGTCGTGATGCCAATGATAAGGTGAAGGCCATGCTGAAGGATAAAGAGATCAGTGAAGATGAAGATCGCCGTTCACAGGACGATATTCAGAAACTGACCGACATCTTTATCAAAAAAGTCGATAGCGCGCTGGCAGATAAAGAAGCGGAGTTAATGGAAATTTAATCTATCTGCACTAGGATAGAAGCAAGCCATAACACAACACTGCCAGCGTCATGATAACGCCGTAGCGGCCATTCAAGGAATTGTTTGCCGCTGCGGCGTTTTTTTTGTTGAAAGCAGCATAGACAAACGTTGCGCAACGTTTCAGACTATTGTGCTCCTGACCTTTTTCGATTCGCGGCTGCCCAGAGTAACCTCATGAGAAATTTAACGATTCTCGGTTCTACCGGTTCCATCGGAACCAATACATTGTCCGTGATTAAACAAAATCCCGACAAGTTTGCGGTGCGTGCCTTGGTGGCGGGACAAAATGTCGATGTGATGACCGAACAGTGCCTGGCCTTCCGTCCGGCTTACGCCTGTATGGCGGATGCCGCGTCGGCGCGGGAGCTTTCTCGCCGTTTGCGTGAGGCCGGCGCCGATATTCAGGTTATGTCGGGGCCACAGGCGGCCGGTGAACTGGCCGCCCTGGATGAGGTAGATCAGGTCATGGCGGCCATTGTAGGCGCGGCGGGACTATTGCCTACCCTTGCCGCCATTCGGGCCGGGAAATCGGTGCTACTGGCCAACAAGGAAGCCCTGGTGACCTGCGGGCGGCTGTTTATGAACGAGGTAAGAGCGAGTAAAGCGCAACTTCTCCCGGTCGACAGTGAACATAATGCGATTTTTCAGAGTTTACCCGAAACACTTAAGCGCCAGTTAGGGTACGCTTCACTACTGGATCATGGCGTATCGAGTATTATTCTAACCGGCTCCGGTGGTCCGTTTCGCCAAACCCCTCTAACGGAACTGGCCGCCATGACGCCGGATCAGGCCTGCGCTCATCCTAACTGGTCAATGGGCCGCAAGATTTCCGTGGACTCGGCGACCATGATGAACAAAGGGCTGGAATATATCGAAGCGCGCTGGTTGTTCAATGCATCGGCAGC
>JAATGH010000407.1 GCA_015654745.1 Enterobacterales bacterium | reverse complement strand
CAAAGCTAAGCGCCTGATTAAGCTTTACAACGATGCCGGTATAACCAACGATCGCATTCTGATTAAGCTGGCCTCTACCTGGCAGGGGATCCGTGCCGCCGAACGGCTGGAAAAATCCGGTATCAACTGTAATCTGACCCTGCTGTTTTCTTTCGCCCAGGCACGCGCCTGCGCCGAAGCCGGCGCCTATCTGATTTCGCCGTTTGTCGGCCGTATTCTCGATTGGCACAAAGCCAACGGCGCACAGAAAGACTTTAGCGCGGAGCAGGATCCCGGCGTCGTTTCCGTGACGGAAATTTACCAGTACTATAAGCAACATGGGTACGACACCGTGGTCATGGGCGCCAGTTTCCGTAATATTGGCGAGATTATTGAGCTGGCCGGCTGCGACCGTTTAACCATTGCGCCGCCGTTGCTTAAAGAGCTGGCGGAAAGCGAAGGAATTTTGGAACGTAAACTTTCCTATACAGGTGAAATTAAAGCCCGCCCGGCCAAACTGACCGAAGCGGAATTTTTGTGGCAACACCATCAAGACCCCATGGCGGTGGATAAGCTGGCCGACGGCATCCGCAAGTTTGCGGTGGACCAGGAAAAACTGGAAGCGATGATCAAAGACCTACTCTAATCCGGCCAATGCGGGAGCTGAGATGTTATGATTGTCTAAACGGCCCGTATCCCGGGCCGCTTTTCGTTTGGCGACGTTCGCGAATAGCGTTTTATGCATGCATGGCCGTTCACCATGCCACCCTTTTTCCCACCTGGAGACGAAACATGAAAACATGCCGAATCGGTCTGGTGTCCATATCCGACCGTGCCGCCAACGGCGTATATCAGGATTTGGGCATTCCGGCGCTGGAGTCATGGCTGACGGCCGCTCTGGTAACGCCCTTTCGGCTTGAGACCCGGCTGGTGCCCGATGAGCAGCCGCTGATTGAACAAACCCTGCGGGAACTAGTGGATGAAACCGGCTGTCATTTGGTGCTGACCACCGGCGGCACCGGGCCGGCCCGTCGCGATGTAACCCCGGATGCGACGCTGGCCATCGGCGATCGCGAAATGCCTGGATTTGGCGAGCAAATGCGCCAGATCAGTCTGCATTTTGTCCCAACCGCCATTTTATCGCGCCAAACGGCGGTGATCCGCAAACAGGCGTTAATTCTCAATCTGCCGGGGCAACCGCGGGCGATTAAAGAGACGCTTGAGGGTGTGAAGGATGGGCGGGGCAACGTATTGGTTACCGGCATTTTCGCCAGCGTGCCCTACTGTGTCCAGCTACTGGAGGGGCCATATATCGATACCGATCCCGCCGTGGTTAAGGCCTTCCGGCCGAAAGGGGCGACCCGTCCGTCGGAGGGGGTGTGAAAAAAGGTTTCCACAAAGTACGTTTATCTTTACAATACGCGATACGTTGTTTTATTCCCAGGCTTACCGCGAATGAATATACCCGTCGATCCGCAGCGTCGATTAAACCGGCAGGATTATAAAACACTCTCCCTGGCGGCCTTGGGCGGCGCGTTGGAGTTCTACGATTTTATCATCTTTGTGTTTTTTGCCGCCGTTATCGGCAAATTGTTTTTCCCCCCGGACTTACCTGAATGGTTGCGCCAAATGCAGACGTTCGGCATTTTTGCCGCCGGTTACCTGGCAAGGCCACTGGGCGGTGTCGTCATGGCACACTTTGGTGACAAGGTCGGACGGAAAAAGATGTTTAGTCTGTCGATCCTGCTCATGGCGCTGCCAACCTTGATGATGGGGCTGTTGCCGACCTATGCGACCCTCGGGATCAGCGCGCCTTTACTCTTATTGTTATTGCGAATCCTGCAGGGGGCGGCTATCGGCGGCGAAGTACCGGGTGCATGGGTATTTGTTGCGGAACACGTGCCATCCCGTCGTATTGGTTTTGCATGTGGCACGCTAACCGCCGGCCTGACCATCGGCATCCTGCTGGGATCTTTTGTCGCGACCTTGCTGAATACATTTTTTAGCGCGCAAACCCTTGCCGGCGGCGCATGGCGGATACCCTTTCTGTTAGGAGGGCTGTTCGGGCTGATCGCGATGTATTTGCGGCGCTGGCTGAGGGAAACGCCGGTGTTTATCGAAATGCAGGCGCGACAGGCCTTGGCCAAGGAATTACCGCTGAAATCCGTGGTGTTCGATCATAAAGTCGCCGTAATGATTTGCATGCTGCTGACCTGGCTACTGTCGGCCGGCATCGTGGTGGTGATTCTGATGGCGCCACTGTGGCTGCAGCAACAGTTGGGTATTTCGCCCGCGATGGCGCTGCGGGCCAACTGTGTGGCGATTATCGCCCTAGCCGTCGGCTGTGTGGCGACCGGCGCCGTTATCGATCGCGTGGGCGCCGGTAAAACGCTGATTGTCGGCTGCGCCCTGCTGGGGCTGTTTACCTGGCTGTTTTACCATACCGAAGCCCATCATCCGCTTCAACTTTTGCTCACTTACGGCCTGGCCGGGTTAAGCGTCGGCGTCGTGGGCGGCGTACCCTATGTGATGGTGCACGCGTTTCCCGCGGCGGTGCGGTTTAGCGGAATCTCCTTTTCCTATAACGTTGCTTACGCCCTTTTTGGCGGGTTAACGCCGCTCGCCGTTACCCTGCTGATGCGCGCTACGCCCATGGCGCCCGCCTGGTACGTCCTGGGGCTGTCGGTGATGGGCGTGGCGCTCGGTATCTGCCTGCCTTCCGGTCTGCGAGACCGGCGCGTCTGCGCACAACGGCTCAAATCAGCCGCTTAAGCCGTATTTTTTATAGCGTTAGCAGAATTTTGACGTTACGGAAATTTAATGTCGCTTTTTGGAAGCCCCGGCGTACTCTTTAGATAAAGTAATTCAATTCAAGTGGATAGGGGAATTTTAGACAACCCGTTTGCCTCTTGTTGCGGCGCGGGCGCGGGAATTTGTATTTTTTTTTCGCGCTGCCCCTTGATGCGCGGCGCGGTGGCCCCATCTTATTTGCAACCAACGTTGTT
>JAATGH010000047.1 GCA_015654745.1 Enterobacterales bacterium | reverse complement strand
GGCATCTACGATATCCTGACTAATCTGCGGGAAAATTATAACAATCCACGCTGCTATATTTCCGAAAATGGCATGGGCGTTGAAAACGAGCTGCGCTTTCTGCGCGAAGGCCGGATTGAAGATGATTATCGCATTGATTTCGTGAGAGAACATTTGGTATGGGTACATCGCGCCTTGACGGAAGGCAGCCGCTGCCTGGGTTACCATATGTGGACTTTTATCGATAACTGGTCCTGGAGCAATGCCTATAAAAACCGTTACGGTCTGGTGCAGCTTGATTTAGCCACTCAGCGGCGCACGGTGAAAAAAAGCGGCGTATGGCTGGCGGACGTTGCGCGCCGGCATGGTTTCACCACTGAGGAAAAATAATGGACAGCGAAACCACCATCATGACAATCCTGGTCAATGCCGGGGAAGCGCGCAGCCAATGCATGACCGCGCTACGGTGCGCCCGCAATGGCGACTTTATCAAGGCCGGGCAACTGCTGGCGGACTCGGATAATTTTATTAAGGCCGCCCACCGCATCCAGACCCAACTGATCGGTGAAGACCAGGGCGAAGGGCGGGTGCCCATGACGCTTATCATGGTACACGCGCAAGATCATCTTATGAACGCTATCTTGGCGCGCGAATTAATTAATGAGATGGTAATACTTTATCAACGGCAGCAACAATAGTAGGCATATGGCGACGATCAATGATGTTTCCCGTTTGGCGCGGGTATCCAAAGCCACCGTATCCCGCGTGATGAGCGGCAGCCGCGGCGTGCGCGAGGAGAGTCGCCAGGCGGTGCTTAAGGCCGCCGGCGCGTTGAACTACCAGCCAAACCTGATTGCGCAATCCCTGAGTGCCCAATCCACCGGGTGCGTGGGGGTGATCTGTGCAATGGAATCCATGCAGCATGCGGTGGATTATCTCCCGGCGCTGGAAAAGCAATTTCGCCGGCATAATAAGCATTTACTGTTGCGTTTCGCCGACGATGCCGCCGGCGTCGCCGCCGCGGCCGCCTCGCTGGGACGCGGACTGTGCGATGCCGTATTAGTGATTGGCGCGCGCTTCGCGCTGCCGCCGCTGGAAGGTAGCGTGGTACTAATCGACTGTCTGGATGCGCCTGGAGAGCATAGCATCAGCTTCGACCATGCCTTTGCCGCAGAAACCGCCTGCCAATACCTGATAAGCCACGGCCGCCGACGGTTGGTACTGCTCAACCATGCCGACGGCGACACCGCCGAACAGGTCTTGCAGGGCTATCGCCGCGGTCTTGAATACCATTTGGTTCCTTACGACCGTCAACTGGTGTCTTGCCGTGAGCCGTCGCTTAGGGTCGCACTACAGAGTCTGATCAACAGCGGCGTCCAGTTCAACGGGCTGGTGGTAATGAATCAATCCGATGCCCAAGAGGCGATTACGGTGCTGCACGCCTATCGCCGGACCGTCCCGGATTCCTTGTCGGTCGTTAGTCTCGACGGCGCCACGCCGTTGCCAGGCTCGTTACTACCGCTGCCGGCTATCGAATATCCCTTGGAAAAATTAGCGGAAAAGGCGCTGGAAATGATTGCCGGCAGGCTCACCAACGGTGGCGCGCCGTTGGTGATTCGTGGTGATTTGGTTGCGGGCTGACCTCTAATGCCGGGCGCCGTGCTTATGCCCTGAGCCGAATCGCTTTATTATTCGGCTCACCAATGAAATCGAGGTGGGCATGGAACCGGATTGGATATGGCAACAACCTGACTGGCCGTCATTTTATTGGCAGGAAGCAGAAATAAATCTCCTGTTGCGTGAGGTGCGCGTATTGTTAGGCGTATTGATAGGTAAAAGCTCCGCCATCCACGAAATAGCCGATCTCAATTTCAGCTTAGATAATATGTTATCCAATATTCTTGCCTCTTCGGCCATTGAAGATGAGCGATTAAATGCTCAGTCGGTGCGTTCTTCTTTGGCCCGGCGATTAGATCTTGGCGCGGCGGCAGGATTACTACCAAATACTGGAGCGATGCCAACGTGGCGCCCTGGATATAACGCCTTGGTTGGGATGGTTTCTGGATACGCTAACCGCTACTTTAGAACATGCGCTGACAGCGGTTGACCTGACCCTAATCAAAACGCGCTTCTGGCGGCATTTTCGCGATGCAGAATTATCCATGGAACAAAAGACCGTGTTGAACCGCCTGTTGGGTGGTGGAGAAAAAGAGTTCGCATCGGGCATAAACGCCACCCAATATCAACGAGTGGACAACGTCAGCAAAGCGACGGCAACGCGACATTTAACGGATCTGCTGGCCATGGGGTGTCTGGAAAAATTACCCGGCGGCGGCCGCAGCACCCGTTATCGAATCGCTGCTGTTTAATCCGCCCTCAGGCTATAGAGATCCCAATCATCCCGACGGACAGATTGCATGTCGGGGTCCGCGGCAAAGCCCAGTGTAATCACCTCGATCATAATGTTGTCCGGTTCAGCCGTTATAACCTTCGGATATTTCACTCGGATCTGCGCGTGCGACGGCCTTGGCAAGATTTTTTCAGCATTAAACTCGGCAACAGGCTACCGATGCTTATAGGACTTATTTACAAATGTTGCAGCAATGTTTTGCAATTAACAAAATGGCGATTAAATAGATCGTACTTGGTATTCAAGGAATATTTACATAATCCCGTTTATTGATTTAAGATGCCCGCGCTTCTGCCGATATTATAATCTTCTGATAAATTACAGGGAAAAGTAGCAACAATGAAATCGATTAAACCCCTTTTGGTAGCTTTTGTCTGCGCGCTGAGTTTATCCGGCTGCGCCTCTCGTACCGCTCGCATCGTCAACGTGGATACCCCTATAGCCGTTCATTATTCGGCTGATCACGTCAAGCAGGCCATTTTGCAGGCCGGCTTGGCGCGCCAATGGGTCATGACGCCGGTGCAACCAGGCGTGATCAACGGCACGCTTAAGGTCCGGGATCACCAGGCAAATATCCAAATAACCTACAGCCCCGCCAACTATAGTATCCATTATGTTTCCAGTAACAACTTGCTGGCAGACAACAAGGGTAATATACATCGCAACTATAACCATTGGGTCGCCAATCTGAATAAGGAAATTCAGATCCGTTTGGCCAATACCGCGAACTGAATATATCCTGCTGCTTGAACGTTAACGGGTATAAACAGTACGGCCATCCCTAAGCTCCAATGGATTTCATGATACCGGCAAACCGTCGGTATCATCTCTTCCACCAGGGTGAGAACATCGCGTTATCCCGGGCCGTGTCCCGTTATAGATCGCCAGATACTCACGTTTAATAACAGGAAACCGCCTTGGGCCCTCCCTCGGCTAACCCTGTTTGGTCGCGCCCTCGCATCCTTGCATTGTAAATCAATGCAAGGATGGTGGCAGAAGTGCGACTATGATAGATAAGGGCCTTAACGCCTTTTTGCGCCGGGATTGAGCGGCGTCGGTATGAGTGGGTTTTCAGGTTTGCAGCCGGAGTGGTTATATGAATATCGCGTTAAATATCCTTGATTGGCAAGCATCGGCGCCCGGACTCTGCACCCATGACCATTGGCGGGACTGGAGCCTGGCCGCGCCGATGGTTGCCACCAACGCGCCGCTGCCGGATTGCCCGCATTTGCCGATGATGACCGCCCGCCGTCTAAGCGCGGGCAGCCGCTTGGCCGTGGATAACGGTCTGGGGCTATTGCGGCGCTACCAGCCCGAGGCGGTGGTGTTTACCAGCCGCCACGGCGAGCTGGAGCGCAATCAACGTATACTTGACGCGCTTGCCCAACAGCAACCTATCTCGCCCACGGATTTCGCCATGTCGGTACATAATGCCGCCGTCGGCAGTCTGACCATAGTGGCCAAGGCGCCGCTGGTCTCAACGTCGCTTTCCGCGGGAGAAGACAGTTTTCAGCAAGGCCTGGTCGAGGCGCTGGTGCTGGTGAAAAGCGGCTATCCCCGCGTATTGCTCGTGGATTTCGATAATCCCATACCTGAGTTTTATCATCCATTCCTGGCACCCGGGACACCGAATTACCCTTATGCCATCGCGCTGCTGCTCACCGCGGGCGACAACCTGCGCTGCGGTTCCGAACGGGCGAAGGTTGCGCTTTCTCCTCGCACCTTGCCTCAAAGTCTGGCCTTTCTGCATGGCTGGTTAAGCGGCAAACGGGAATTCACCATAACCGGTGAACGCCTATGCTGGCGCTGGAGCCGTTGATGAACACGCTTGAAGCCACACCGGCCTGGAACAAGCCCGATAATACGCTGAAATTTACCTGGCGATTATTGATGACCGGAAGCTGTTTCGTATTATTCGGAATCGGCGGATTGTTGATTACCGCATGGTTCCATATCCTGTGCCTGCTGCTAAAGGATCCGCCCCGGCGCACCCTATTGGCACGCCGGCTAATATCGGCAAGCTTCCGGTTTTTCCTGGCGGTTACGCGTTGGCTGGGGGTGCTGGATTTTCGTATTCACGACGCCGATCTGTTAACGCGCGATCGCGGCAGCCTGGTGCTGGCAAACCACCCGTCGCTACTGGACTATGTTTTGCTGGCATCGGTCATGCCACAGTGTGATTGTGTGGTCAAGCAGGCCCTACAGAATAATATTTATGTCAGCGGCGCAATCAAAGCGGCGGATTATCTGATCAATTCAGAGGCGGACATTCTGTTGGCTGAAAGCGGCAAGCGGCTGCGGGCCGGAGAGAATCTACTGATTTTCCCTGAGGGGACGCGCACAGGTTATGGCGCGCCGATGCGGTTGCAGCGCGGCGCGGCAAACCTGGCGGTACGCAGCGGCTGCGATATTCGCATCGTGCACATTCGCTGCAGCCAGCCTTTTTTATGTAAAGGCAGCAAATGGTATCAAATACCCGCAGCGAAACCGCAGTTCACCGTTGAAGTTAAAGCGCTACTTTCCGCCGGTGATTTTTTTTCCGCCGACGATCGTTCGCCCGCGCTGGCGGCCCGGCGCCTAACCACCTATTTGACCTCGGTCCTGGATCCGGCAAATTGTTAAACTTTTGAGATAACGCCATGCAACAGCTCAATATGGAAATCAAACAGCTTATTATCGATACCCTTAATTTAGAAGGTATCAAGACAGAAGATATAGATACCGACGCGCCGTTGTTTGGTGACGGATTAGGGTTGGATTCCATTGATGCGCTGGAACTCGGCCTGGCGGTAAAAAGCCGCTATAACATTGTGTTATCGGCGGAAAACCAGGAGATACGCCAGCATTTTTTCTCGGTAGCCACGTTATCGGCCTATATCCGGTCGCAGCAGGCCGCTAGGTAATAATTACATTAATAAGAACAGGTCCATCAATGGATAAAGACACTATTTACCAGGACGTGTCGCAATTGCTCATCGCATTGTTCGACACCCAACCGGCGTTGATTACACCGCAGGCACGGCTTTACGAAGATTTGGATCTCGATAGCATCGACGCTGTGGATATGGTGGTGCATCTACAAAAGAAAACGGGTAAAAAAATCAGCCCGGAGACGTTTAAATCCGTTAGAACCGTGCAAGACGTAGTGGATGCGGTCGCGGTATTACTGGCGTCGGGATAACCGGATGACCACCCGCTGCAAGCCTGAAACCGGACTGAGTGTGCCGTCGGCGTTGCTGCGTCTACTCAGCCTGCTGGCGGTAGTGTGTTACCCGTTCGCCGTCTGGTTTGGTTTAACCCATTGGCGGCCGGAAACCATCGCGCTGGCGATGGCGGCAATTTTTCTGCTGCGCCTGCTTACCTTCCGGCATCGAATACCCGCGTTGGAGGGGCTGGCCAAAGCGCTGGCGCTGTTCGGTATTCTGCTATGCCTCGCCGGCGGGCTACTGAAAAGCTACCATCTGCTGCTGTTTTATCCCGTCATGATGAACGTGCTCATGCTGCTGATGTTCGGTACGTCTCTGCTTGGTCCAGCCAGCCTGGTGGAACAACTGGCGCGCCTGAGGCAGCCGGCGCTGCCGCCGGCGGCGATAGTCTATACCCGGCGGGTAACCCAGATCTGGTGTGGTTTTTTTATTTTTAACGGCGGCGTGGCCCTGTTCACCTGTCTTCACGGCAATATGCCCTTATGGGCGCTCTACAATGGCGGTATCAGTTATCTACTGATGGGATTACTGATGGGAACAGAATGGATAATCAGAACGCGCAAATGCATCGGCAGGTAGATTTTTCCGCCATCACGCCACCACAACGCTGGCTAAGCCGCAATCGGGCCGACGATACGCTGGTGGCCTGGCGGGACGGCGCCGCGCTGACGCTTGGGCAGCTGCGCGGCGATGTCGCGGCCTTATGGCTGGATTTGGCCGACGCCCCCGAGGAACGGTGGGCATTATGCGTGGGCGACGGCTACGCCTTATTGGTAGCCCTGCTCGCGCTTTGGCATTGCGGCAAAACCCCGGTGATCCCCGGCCATAACCGGGTAAAACAGCTTGAAGAGCAGCGCGATGATTTCGACGGGGTGATAAGCGATGCGCCTTTGGCCATCGGCGGCCCGCTGATCATGCTTAAACAGGCCCATCAGCCGTCCAGGGTCCGCTTGCCGGTTATGGCGGATGATGCCCGGTTGGTCCTATTTACCTCAGGT
>JAATGH010000072.1 GCA_015654745.1 Enterobacterales bacterium | reverse complement strand
TGCTGGTGCCTGAAACCAAAAATATCACGCTGGAAAAAATCGAGCAAAACCTGATGTCGGGTAAAAAATTACGCGATATCGGGCAATAATCATGGGTGGACCCACAGCTACCGACGCCGTTCCAGCATGGCGAAAAACACCACCGTCATGGCCAGCACGATCAACAACAGCGCCAACGCAGCCGCCGCGCCTTCGTTAATCGACAGACCGAGAAAAGCGCGGCGATAGGCAAAAAAGCTCAGTACTTCGGTGGCGGTACCGGGGCCGCCCCGCGTCAGCACGTAGGGCAGGTCATAGGTTCGCAGTTCATTGATTAACTGGATCACCACGGTGATGGCCGCCACCGGGCGCAGCATGGGCAGGGTGATGTACCAAAATTGCTGCCAGCGGCGGGCGCCGTCCATTTCCGCCGCCTCGTAAGGTTCGCGGGGCAACGCGGCGAGACCGGCCGCCAGAATCAGCACCACAAAGGACACTTGCTGCCAGATATCAATAAACGCCATGGTCCAAAAGGCCAACGTAGGGCTGCCAAGCCAATCCACCCGCGGCCATCCCCAGCTTTCCAACAGGTGATTGACGATGCCCAGGTTAGGTTGCAGCAGCATGCGCCAAATCAACCCCACACATACCGGCGACATCGCCATGGGAATGGTTAGCAAGGCAAAATAAAGCGGTCGGGTTTTGACGACCCGGTTTAGCATCAAGGCAATGCCAAGTCCCGCGATAAACTCCCCGGCGACGGTGATCAGCGAGTATTTCACCGTTAGCCAGGCCGCCGACCAGAAAGCACCGTCGCTCAGCACGGCGATAAAGTTGTCGATACCCGCAAACGGCGCCAGCGCCGGCCTCATCAGTGTGAACGATGAGAATGCCAGCACCAGCGCGTAAATCACCGGGAAACCCAAGACAATGGCCAGCGCCACCAGACCCGGCGAGGCGAACGCCCAGCCGGTTAAGCGAAATCGGTCAAACCCGGCCACGCCGGGTGTAGGTTTTCGCAAGGAGACTGCGGAAGCTTTAGTCAGCATCGGCAATCACTTTTTCAGCAGTTTTTCAAGCTGGGTAGCCGATTCCGCCAAGGCGGCGTCAACACTACCGCTACCGCCCGCCACCTGAGACAGCTGTGTCCCCAGCACATCTTCATATTGAGCTGAATAGGTGAATATCGGGAAAGATTTACCGGTAGCCACCACCTGTTCAGCCGTCTGGTAGTACGGGAATTTAGCCAAAACCGCCGGGTCTTTGTAAACATCGGCGCGTACCGGGGCATGCCCCTGCAAGGCCCGTTCGGTTTCCACCGATTTACTCTGCACCCATTGGATAAAGGTCCAGGCAGCCTGTTGTTCCTCCGGAGACACATTTTTAGGGATACCCCAACCCCAGCCGCCACTTTCGCCATGGCCACCGGGCATCGGCGCCAGCGCCAGTTTCCCCGCTACCGCCGGACATGCTTTTTGGTTATCCAACTGCGGCAACATCCACCAATAGGTGATCATACTAAAGGCTTTACCGCTACACATAAGACGCATGGTGTCGTCAAGTGTGGCAGACAGCGCCCCGTCCTGCGCCGCATTTTTAATGGCGTCGACATATAATGTCAGCGCCTGCTTACCCGCCGGGCTATTCAGTACAACGTGGTTTCCTCCATCCAGATACTCGCCGCCGGCGGCAAACAGATAATTGGAAAATTCCATACTATTGGGATCGCCCCGTTGCCCTTGCATCGCCGCGCCGGCTAATCCCTGTTTTTGTTTGATGAATTTCGCAAGCGTTACGTAGTCTTCAAGCGTTTTCGGTTGCGCCAGCGGTTTTTGAGTTGCGTCTTGATATTGCTGGGCCAAGGTTTTATTCGCGAGGATATCGGTGCGGTAAATCAGGCCCATGGAGTAATTATACATCGGCAGGATATATAACTTTTCCGGGTCGTGGTTAAGCAAGGAAACCGTGGAGGGAATAAATGCTTGAGTATCAAATTTTGATTTTTTAACCAGCGGAGTAAGGTCGGTCAGCCAATTGGCGTTGGGAAACTCTCCGTCCCAAAGAAAATCCACTTCCAGCAAATTATAATAACTCTGCGGCGCGATAAGCTGCGACACCAACTTATCATGCATGTCGCCATAGCCGATTTTTTCAAACTGGACTTTTATCCCTGTTTCTTTTTCAAATTGCGGTAACATTTGTTCGATAATATGGGTTTCCGGAACATCCTCCATCAGCGCGCGTAGTACCACTTCTTTTGCCTGTACGCCCATGGCGGCGGACAACATTACCCATCCCGATATGCATAATATTTTGTTCTTTAGCAACATAGCTGTCTCCTGTTTCGTCTAAATAGACGGTTTTTTTCTTTGCTGAAAAATACCAAAGGCCGCGTTACTTAACGCTGCCAAAAGTCAGGCCCTTAACGATGTAACGCTGGATAAAATGCGATGCGATAATCAGTGGCAAGATGGCTAATACCACGCCAGCCGACACTTTGCCGATTTGCACGCCATTGGACGTCTGCAGCGCCGCCAGCGCCACCGGGATGGTGGCGGTTTGCGGCCCGCTGAGCACCAAAGCAAACAAAAATTCATTCCATGACAAAATAAAGCCCAGCACCGCGGCGGCGGCCAGGCCGGGTAGGGATACCGGCAGCACGATATGGCGAAAGGCACCCCAGGCGCTGGTGCCATCGGTCATGGCCGCCCATTCCAGATCAACCGGAATGCCTTCGAAAAAGCTCATCAAAATCCAGGTGAGAAACGGCAAATTCAGCGCCGCGTAAACCAAGGTTAACCCTACCAGGGAGTTGGTTAATCCCATGGCGCGCAGCAAGGCAAACGCCGGCAAGACCAACGCCACCGCCGGCAGCATTTGCGTGGCCAGCATGATAAAACGCGCCGCCGGTCCCCCGGTTCTAAACCGGGCGAACGCATAGCCGGTAGCGGCGGCAAAAGGCATGGCCACGACCACGGAACACAAGGAGACAATGAGGCTATTGCCGTAGTGGGTAAGAAAGTCATTTTGGGCAATCAGCCCTTGATAGTTTTCCCATGACCAGCCGGGGAAAATATCGGTACTATAGGCCAAAGACTCGGGAACCAAACTGGTGCGCAACGCCCAGAGCGGCGGTAATATCACCACCACGCAGGCCAGGATCAGTCCTAGGTGCAATGCAATTTTGCGTAACATAACCGTGCTCCCGGCTTAACTGGCAAGCGGCGGCGAAGCCCGGCGCGGTAATACATCGCCGGTCTGGCTGTCAAACAAGTGGAGCGGATCGGGATCCATATAAAGCGTGATGCTATCCCCCGGCGCCGGTAACGTATGCCGGTCAAGCCGAACGACAAACCGTACATCGTCTAGGGTTCCCGTCACGATATTTTCCGCGCCGAGTGCTTCCACCGCCGTCACCTTGAACGGTAGAGGCTGCCAATTGGGATCGAGCTGCCGGGCGTGAAAGTCTTCCGGCCGGATCCCGAGGGTTACGGTCTGGCCGTCATAGCGGCGATAATCCGCCTGGGCATAATCCGCCACGCGGATATGGCAATTCCTGGTCAACAAAAGCGAGACGCCATTAGTCCAGGCCCGCACCACGCAGGGCAGCAAATTAATCGGCGGCGATGAAAGAAAACGCGCCACAAAAGTATTGGCCGGGTTAGCATATACCTCCAGCGGTTTACCGCTTTGCACAAGGTAACCATCACGCATAATGCATATACGATCGCCCATTGTCATGGCTTCAACTTGATCATGAGTCACATAAATCATCGTCTTGCCCAAACGCCGATGAAGTTTTATCAACTCGGTGCGCATCTCCGCGCGCAGCTGTGCATCCAGATTGGATAACGGCTCATCCAACAAAAATGCCTGGGGTTCACGAACGATAGCCCGTCCCAGCGCCACCCGCTGGCGCTGGCCGCCGGAAAGCGCCGCCGGCTTTCGATGCAAAAGCTGGTCAAGCCCCAACATGGCGGCGGTTTCAGCGATTTTTTGCCGAATAACCCCAATGGGCGTGCCGCGCATTTTTAGGCCGAAAGCCATATTCTCCGCAACTGTCATATGCGGGTAGAGCGCGTAGCTTTGGAACACCACCGCGATGTTACGGTCCCTGGGCGCCACTCGGTTAACATTTTGTCCGTTAATCCGCAGCTCGCCGGACGTAATGCTTTCCAGGCCGGCGATCATGCGCAACGTGGTGGATTTACCGCAGCCAGACGGGCCAAGGAAGATGATAAATTCGCCATCCTGGATGGTAAGATTGACATCACGTACGCTGTATTGGTTACTTTGGTAGATTTTCGAAACATTGTGCAATTCGATCGAAGCCATGGGCTGGTTCTCTCCCGACACTGTCGCCGCTATCGTCTACCTGATAAAAAATACTGGCAACCGATTGCTTATCCTGACGGCCAAAACGCGCCGCCGGCCTCCGGTAAACAGGAGGCAGTATGTTCGTTACAGGTCATAATGTTGCTTTTTGTTTCAATTTAACCGGTATAGACGCCGCCGGTTACATTTACACCCTGTCCGGTCATAAACCGTGCCGAGTCGGAGCAGAGAAATGCCACCACATCCGCAACATCCTCCGGCGTTTCCAATCGTCCCAACGGCGTTTGGGCGATATAATCCGCGACGACCTGTTCAGGGGACACCCCGCGCAGTTCTGCTTCCCATTCGATTTCACGCGACTGCATGCCGGTTTTGACAAACCCGGGACAGACGGCGTTCACCCGAATGCCTTTCGGCGCCAATTCCCGGGCCAGCGCCTGAGTCCAGCCTAATACGGCAAATTTGCTGGCGGAGTAATGGGCTAATAGCGGCGCGCCGACCTTTGCCGCCAGCGAAGCGGTGTTGACAATCACCCCCTGCCCCTGGGCCACAAACTGACGGGCGGCAATCTGGTTGGTAAGAAAAATTCCCCTGGCGTTGACGTCAAAGTTAAAATCCCATTCTTCATCCGTGAGTTTGAGGGCATGCTGCATGGTGGAAACGCCGGCGTTGGCGGCCAATATCTGAAAACTACCGAACACGTCGTTTACCTTGGCAAACCCTTCACCAACCGAGGCGCGCGAGCTGACATCCACGTGGAATCCGACGGTGCCACCGCCTAACTCTTCCGCCGTGCGCTTGACCAATACTTCATTAATGTCGCCAATGGCGACTCGAACGCCCTGGGCGATTAAGGTGCGGGCGATGGCCCGACCTATGCCGGTGGCGCCACCGGTAACAATAGCGGTCTGCCCCGCCAGGCCGGAAAATTGACAAGGGCTGGGATTATCATTGCTCATTTTGCGCTCCTTTGTGGGATGTACTATTATCTACAACAATTAAACAAACAAATCAAAACAAATTCCCCTAAGATTTGTTTGATATAAAATTGATAATACGTATTATGTTTGAACTGATGTTTGATTAGCGCGTCAATTCGAACATAACGACACAATGGATATCGTATGAACGCAAACAAAGACCAGTTGCCGAACCATGATGAAAAACCGGAGCGACCAAAGCTACTGGCGCAGGATCGGCAACTGCATATTCTCGAGGTACTGGTTCAGCAGGGTTCCATTTCGGTAAGCGGCATCGCCGCCGAACTCGACGTATCCGACATGACGATCCGGCGGGATTTGGTGGAATTGGAAGCGGAAGGGAAGCTGGTGCGGATTCACGGCGGCGCGGTATTGCCGGAAAACAGCACACCGGTGGCCATGGATCGGGAAGAACCTAGTTTTAACACCCGGCAGATGCGCCATAGTGAAGCCAAGGCTCGCATCGCGGCAGCGGCGGCGGAGATTGCCTGCGGCTACCTTACGGTGGCGCTGGATGTGGGTACCACCACCTATTTGGTGGCGGAGAAACTATTGGAACGCAATCGGATGAAAATCTTCACCAATAGCGTTCGTATCGCCTATTGCTTGAGCAGCGGCGCGCCGGAGATTTACCTGGCGGG
This sequence comes from Enterobacterales bacterium, assembly GCA_015654745.1. GTDB lineage: Bacteria > Pseudomonadota > Gammaproteobacteria > Enterobacterales > Enterobacteriaceae > Acerihabitans. The sequence goes on along the minus strand of JAATGH010000072.1, from coordinate 24,713 downwards.
AGGCCATATGCGCGGCGATGAGATGGCCATGGGCGGCCCCACCGCCGTTGCCCAGTTTGAGCAGCTGTGGTTCGATGTAGCGTTTATCGGTATTTCCGGGATTACCTCTAGCGGTTTTTATGATTACTCGTTTGAAGATGTCGATCTCAAGCGAGTCTACCTTAGCCGTTCCGGTTACAAGGTGGTGCTGTGCGATTCATCAAAATTCCAACGCATGTCACTGGTCAATATCGCCCCGTTGCAAGGGGTGGACATGCTGATTACCGAAAGCTCTCCGCCGCCGGCTATAGCCCTGGCGCTTGAGGCGGCCAGGATAAAGGTGGTGATTGCCCCCCCTTTGCCCGAACCCAGCTGATCCCTGAACGGGAAATAAAATTTCCTTATTGTATCGTTTGGAGTGTCCTATGATTTTTGAATTTTTTGGTAATAAGAAAAAGGCCGTCATCGCAATGGCGCATATCGGCGCGTTGCCCGGGTCGCCGCTCTACGATGCCGACGGGGGTATTGATAAGCTGATAACCGACGTACTGGCCGATGTCGAAAAATTACAGGCCGGCGGCGTCGATGCCATTATGTTCGGCAATGAGAACGATCGCCCCTATGTCTTTAACGCCGCAACGGAGGGTGTCGCCGCAATGTCCGCGGTGGTCCAGGCAATTAAACCCGCGCTGAAGATACCCTTCGGCGTTAACTATCTCTGGGATCCTAAAGCCAGCGTCGCCATTGGTGCCGTTACCGGCGCCAGTTTTGTGCGCGAAATCTTTACCGGCGTGTTCGCCTCGGATATGGGCATCTGGCAGCCAGACTGCGCCACCGCGTCCAGACTGCGGCACAACCTCGGTCGTGACGATATGAAACTGCTGTTTAATATTAACGCCGAATTTGCCCACTCGCTGGATAATCGACCGATTGAACTACGGGCGCGTAGCGCGGTGTTCTCCTCCCTGGCCGATGCCATTTTGGTCTCGGGACCGATTACCGGCGAGGCGGCGGATCAATCGCATTTGCGTAGCGTGTGCGAAGCCGTGACCGATGTGCCGGTGTTTGCCAATACCGGGACCAATATCGATAACGTACGGGATGTCTTGAGCCTGGCCAGCGGCGTGATCGTTGGCACACATTTCAAAATTAATGGCAATACCTGGAACGCGGTTGACGGCGATCGGGTTAAACGCTTTATGGATGTAGTAGAAGGATTGCGCTAACACACGCCGCTACGGCGTTCGGACGGGAGTATGCATGAACTGCTTGCTGGGTATTGATATTGGTACCACCTCCACCATCGGCATGTTGCTCCAGTTGCCCGATCGGGTACTGGGCATTGTTTCCCGTCCGGTGCGATTATCCTCGCCACAGCCGGGCTGGACAGAGGAAGACCCTGAGCAATGGTGGCAAAACGTCGGCGGGATCTGCCGCGAGCTATTGGCCGCCGGCGGCGTTGACGCCAGGAATATCGCCGGGATCGGCGTAACCGGCATGCTGCCGGCGGTGGTGCTGCTCGATGAGCAAGGTGTTTTGCTGCGTCCCAGCATTCAACAAAGCGACGGGCGCTGCGGAGCCCAGGTTGCCGCTATCCGCGCCGAGCAGGATGAAGCGGCGTTTATCAAACGCAGCGGCAACGGCATCAATCAGCAATTGGTGGGCGCCAAAATCCGCTGGCTGGAACAACATGAGCCGCGCATTTATGAACGGATCGCCACGGTGTTGGGTTCCTATGATTTTATCAACTACCGCCTGACCGGTGAAGCCGCCATTGAGCAGAACTGGGCGCTGGAAGCGGGGTTTATCAACCTCGCCACCCATGCCCTGGACGATGAGAATATTGCTCTGGCCCACCTGCCGCGCCGGGCGGTGCCTCGCATGGTGCATTCCCAAGACATACTGGGACATGTGACGGCCGCGGCGGCAAGGCATACCGGCCTGGCGGAGGGAACGCCGGTGATCGGCGGCGCGGCGGATATGATTGCCTCGGCGCTTGGCGCCGGCGTAACGCAACCTGGTGATGTGTTGTTAAAGTTCGGCGGTTCGGTCGATGTGCTGACCGCCGCCGCCACCGTCAATCCCGATGCGCGCCTGTATCTTGATTACCACCTGATCCCCGGCATGTATATGCCGAACGGCTGTATGTCCACCGGCGGATCGGGCCTCAACTGGTTCGCGGAAAACTTCGCCGGCCAGCACCAGGAGGCGGCAGGGCGCGCCGGCGTCTCATTGCATCAATATCTTGACGCCATGGCGCAGTCGCGACCCCCGGGCGCCGGCGGCCTACTCTGCTTACCCTATTTCCTGGGAGAAAAAACCCCGTTGCACGATCCCCAGGCACGCGGTGTCGTGTTCGGCCTGACGCTGTCCCATGACGCCGGCCATATCTGGCGTGCGCTGCTGGAGTCCTATGCCTATGCCATCAGGCATCACATGGACACGCTGCATGATTTGGGATATCCCACCCGGCGCTACATTGTATCCGACGGCGGATCGAGCAGTCGGCTATGGATGCAGATCGTCGCCGATGTGCTCGGCGAACCCTTGCAACGTCTGGAAGGTCATCCCGGATCATGCCTTGGCGCGGCCTGGACCGCCGCCATCGGCACCGGCCTTGCCGATGATTGGAATGGCGCCAGCGCCTGCGTGCGCTTTGGCGAGGTCATCCAGCCCGATAGCGCTAACGCCCCTTTTTACACCGAACAATATGCACGCTTTCGCACGCTATACGAACAATGCAAACCGCTGACCGATAGCAAGGCGAATGAGTGACAAACTTTCCGAGAAGCCTAAAGCGGGTATGACGGGCAAGAAGAGTGAAGCGTAGCGCGCCCGGGACAAATACGCCGGGAGCGTATTTGAACCACGCCAACGGCGTTGGCCCGCAGGGTGGCTCTCATGAATGAGAGCCATAATCGCGCGCACCAGCCTCCACGGAGGGATTAACGGCGTCTTTACGATCTTGCCCATCATATCCGCAAGCACGGTTTTTTCAGCAAAGTCAGGCTTTGCCAAATCCTGTTTTAGGCGCGCGCACGAGACTTGAAACTTTCCAGCATCACGGCGATGATGATAATGGCGCCTTTAACCACCTGCTGATTATAGCCGGAAATATTCATCAAATTCATAAGGTTGGAAATAATACTCAGAATCAGGACGCCGATGATGGTATTGACCACCGTACCCCGTCCGCCGGCCAGACTGGCCCCGCCCACCACCACGGCCGCGATGACATCCAACTCAAAACCAATGGACATTACCGGCGACCCTACGCCGGTGCGGGTAGATGCCAGCACGCCGGCCAAACCACAGGCCAATCCGCTAAGGGCATATACGGCAAATTTATACCAGTCGACCCGCACGCCCGCGAAACGCGTCGCGGTTTCATTTGAGCCGATGGAAATCACCAAGCGGCCAAATACCGTGTATTGATAGACAAAATGGGCCAGCAGGGCAAAGGCAATAAACACGTAAACCGGCAAGGGCAGCCCGAACAGGTAGCCGGTGCCGAAGTTCACGTAAGAGACATCATCAATGAATATGGGCTGGCCCTTGGCGGCGATCAACGCCAAACCGCGCGCTATGGTCATCATCGCCAGCGTGGCGATAAACGGCGCGATATTGAAAAACGTCACCAGGCATCCGGCCGCGGCACCGACCAGCGTCGCCACGCCCACCCCGGCCACGATGGCGGGCAATACGCCGATTTCAGGAATCAGCAACGCCACCGCCACCGATACCAGCGCCATGATTGAGCCCACGGAAAGATCAATACCGCCGGTAAGAATGACAAACAGCATACCGATTGCCGCCAGCCCCAAAGGCACGCTTTGTCTTAGGACATTGGTAATATTTTCAGGGCTATAAAAGCGATCGGATAAAAAATTGGCCACGATCAGCATGACAAAAAACACCAGCAGCGTGGAATTGTTGGCGAAAAATTTTAGTGTCTTGGCCCGCAAGGCGAAGCCTGTCGTTTTAGTGGTATGGTTTACCGTTTCCATAATCTTTCCTCAGCTACGCTAAAGCACGTTTAGGTATGGCGAATCGCATGATGTTCTCTTCGGTGATCTGATCCCCTTGCAACTCTTTGGTTATCGACCCTTCGCTCATGACGTAGACCCGATGCGATAAAGAGATCACTTCGATCATTTCCGATGAAATAACGATAATGGCGTAGCCTTTTTCAGCTAATTCATGAATGACGTTATATATTTCCACCTTAGCCCCGACATCCACTCCGCGAGTAGGCTCATCCAGGATCAGTAGATCGCATTCGGTCGCCAGCCATTTGGCAATCACCACTTTTTGCTGGTTGCCCCCGCTTAGGCTGGAAATAGGATCTTCCACCGAGCCTAATTTTATCGACAAGCGTTGGCGTGATAATTCGCTAAACGCTCGTTCCTTGCGGTAATTTAAAATACCGAACCGGTAGCACACCCGTTTTAAATTGGATAATGTCATATTCTCCCTAATGGGACGGGACAAAATAGCGCCCTGCTCTTTACGGCTTTCCGGCACCATACCGATACCTTGGCGCATGGCGTCGGCGGGATGGCGAATAGCGATCTCCCGACCATTTTTGACGATCCGGCCGGCGGTCATACGATCGAGGCCAAACAGACAGCGGGAAATTTCGGTGCGTCCAGAGCCCACCAGGCCGGCCAAACCGACAATTTCGCCTTTTTTGGCCGTCAGATTGATATCTTTCAACAGCGATTTGGTGGACATGCCATAGACCTCTAGCACCATCTCTTCCTGAGGAATATTTTTCGGTGGATAAAGATTTTCAAATTTACGTCCAACCATATTGGAAATAATGTCATCTTCGGTACAGGTTTTAGGATCTAAATCGGTAATGGTTTCACCATCTTTAATCACCGTAATCGCATCAGCGATAGCAAATATTTCGTCCAGTCGATGAGAAATATACAGAATGGTAACGCCCTGTCCTTTAAGTAATTTCAGCTGGCTGAATAAAATATCGATTTCCCGGTTCGACAAGACCGCCGAAGGTTCATCAAGAATGAGTATCCGCACATCCCTGGCTAAGGATTTGGCGATTTCCACCATCTGCTGATAGGCGACGCTCAGGGTACCCAGCCGCGCCGTTGGCGGAATATGGAAACCCAGGTTAGATAAGACCCGCCCGGCTTTCTGATTCATTTTTTTCCAGTTAATAAACTGGCTGCCAAAGCCCAGATCGCCCAGGAAAATATTCTCCGCCACGGTGAGATCGGGGGCCAGTGCCAGCTCCTGATAGATAATACCGATATTGTTTTCCCGGCTTTGTTTCGGTGAAGTGAAATGGACTTCCTTGCCATTGATGAAGATAGTGCCACTGTCCTTAACATAAATGCCGGACAGGATTTTCATCAGGGTGGATTTGCCCGCACCATTTTCACCCACAATGGCGTGAATAGTGCCTTTTTTCACCTTGAGGTTAATACTTTTTAATGCATGAACCCCGCCAAAACTTTTTTTTACCTTATCGATAACGACTGCATACTGGTCCATAAAAATTCCTCATTTTCACGCCCCCCTTGTGGCAAGGGGGGGGGAAAGACTTTAGAACAGCGATTTAGGATCGTAGACTTGTTTTACGTTATCTTTAGTAATGAGCACCGTTGGGGTATAGACATAGTCAGGGAAATCTTTATTCCCCGCCTGATACTTGGCGATAACGTCCAATACGGTATTGGTCAGGGTATTAGGGTTATTGGCCGCCGTGGCCTGCAGATCGCCACGCTCAATAGCCTCAAGACCTTTTTTATAGCCGTCGTGGGCATATACTTTGACGTCCTGCAGTTTATTGGCGCCTTTTAAAGACAATATTGCGCCAAGGGCCATATCGTCCATTTCGCTGTAGACGCAGTTAATTTTATTACCCTGGGCCACGATGATATCTTCCATGGCCTTTAAGCCACCCTGTTGATCCCAGTTGCCCCAGCCCTGGCTGACAATATTCAGGTTGGTTTGGTTATATTTCCTTAATTGGGCTTCCATAACGCCGCGGATAAAGTTGGTCCGGCGCGCTTCACCGACCAGGTTGCCCTGGTTGCCGCTGATAATGACGCAGTTCATCGGCTTATTACCAAACTGGTCCACGGCAAATTCGCCGATGGCGATATTGTTTTTAGCATTGTTGGCCTGCACCCGGGTAATAACCGGCGCATCCAGTGAAATATCGCTATCAAGGATCACGGTGGGAATACCCGCGCGTTTGGCGATTTGCGTAATGCGCATACCGGCTTCGGGATCCTGCGGATTCAGCACCAGATAATTAATGCCCTGGGAAATCATGTCCTCGACATCGGAAATCTGTTTGTTTAAATCGCCACGGGCATCGGTAGTAATCAAATCGTAGCCGCGTTCTTTGGCATGGATTTTCATATATTCGGTCAGGCCGTTAAAAAAAGCGCCATTAAGGGTACGATTGGCAAAGCCCACCTTAATTTTATCCGCGGCATGGGCCGAGACCGCCACCGTTGCGACGGCCAGCAGGAGACTCACTAATACTTTTTTCATCGATGTCCTTCCTTCTGTTATTCACGTTAATGTAGGGTTAATTATTTGATTATTATTAAATAAACTTACAGAATGACCTCTTCCCGGCCGTCGCTAGGCCGGCGGATCCGGGAAGCTTAAGATTTACAACGCCAGTTGGCGGGCTTCCACCTGCTGGCGATAAAGCAATCGGAACAGCGCCAACCGACGCTGCAGATGCTCAGCGCGCTCGGTCCCGGCGGTAAAGCGGGTATGGATCGCCGGCTTGCGGCATACCTCAGCCTCGTTGCCACCCGCCGCCAGCCAGCCGAGGCGCGCGGCACCCAGCGCACCGCCGGCCGCGCCGTCGCGGTGGGTCACCACCGGAATATTGAGCACGTCGGCAATTAACTGCGCCCACCAGGGACTGCGGGCGCCGCCGCCTATCAGCGAAAACTGTTCGATGCGGCTGCCGGCCTGCTGCATGACCCGCAAACCATCCGCCAGACCGAACGTCACGCCTTCCAGTACGGCATACGCCAGCGAGGCGCGTTCCGTCGAATGGGTTAAACCATGGAAGGATCCGCTGGCGACGGGGTCGTTATGAGGCGTGCGTTCGCCGGAAAGATAGGGCAGGAACAGCGGCGCGCGCCGCTGTTCTTCGAGACTGAGCGTCGCCATTTCGCCCAATAGGGTGACTTCATCGGTACGCAATAGCTGGCATAACCACCGCAGGGCGCTGGCGGCGGTGAGCATGACGCTCATTTGATGCCAACGGTTCGGCAGGGCATGGCAAAAGGCGTGGACCGCCGACTGCGGGTTGGGCCGGAAGGATTCATTGACAGCAAATATCACCCCGGACGTGCCGAGGGAAATAAAGGCGTCGCCGTTATTTACCGCGCCGATGCCCACGGCGCTGGCGGCGTTGTCACCGCCCCCGCCGGCAATCACCACCTCTGGCGACAACCCCCATTGCCCGGCGATATCGGCGCTCAAATGGCCTGAGGCGGCCGAGCCTTCCACCAGCGCCGGCATCTGGGCCCGGGTCAGGCCGCAGGCGTGCAGCAGAGAATCGGACCAATCCCGTTTGGCCACGTCCAGCCACAGCGTTCCCGCCGCGTCCGACATGTCGGAAACCTTGTCGCCACTCATCATCAGGCGCAGATAATCCTTGGGTAGCAGTACGGTCTCGATTTGGGCAAAAATCTCCGGTTCATGAGTCGCCACCCACAAGAGTTTCGGCGCGGTAAAACCCGGCATGGCCAGATTACCGGCGATACGATGCAGTTCCGGTGCGCGTTCGGTCAGTTGAACGCATTCCAGCGCGCTGCGGGTATCATTCCACAGGATCGCCGGCCTGAGCACCCGATCGCGTCCGTCAAGCAACACGGCGCCATGCATCTGACCGGACAGACCAATGGCGCGGATCCCCGGCCAAATATCCGCATGACGAGCCCGTAACCGTGCGACGGCACGGTTGGTGGCGGCCCACCACTGGGCCGGATCCTGCTCCGACCATTGCGGATGGGGCCGTTGTACCGTTAATGGCTCGCCTTCACTGGCCACTAGCGTACCCGCGTCGTCAATAATGACGGCTTTTATCTCCGACGTGCCTAAATCAAGACCAAGATACATGTTTCGTTACCTCTAGGTAAAGGTGGGTGGATTTAATGACTGGTGACCAACGGAGACTTGGTCGTTACCCAATTGTCGAGCCGTACGATGGTGTCGCGCAGCAGCTGTTCAAATTCCCGCTTGGTGGCCAGTGGTCCAAATAATTTGGCGTCGCGCGCATAGACCGCGATAGGGTCGGCAGAAGTAAACATGGCATGGGTAGCGGCTTCGTCCAGAATGCCGTCCTGATAGTCATAAGGCAGTTCGCCTTTATGCCAGCAACGCATAAAGATAAAAAACAACGCCGGCAGCACGGCGGTAGCCTTGGGTGACTGCCCGCGGCCGTAGCATTCGAGCAGCGTGGGGGTAATAAACCCGGGGATTTTAGAAAAACCATCCGCCGCCACCCGTTGATTCGTATCGCGAATATAGGGGTTGCTGAACCTGTCGAGCACAACGTCGCGGTATTGAGCCAAATCAAGCGGGCTGGGCGTCAAGGAAGGAATGACATCCTCGGTGACATAGTCATACGCCATTTGCCGAATATCGTCGGTACCGGTACTTTCATGGATATAGGATTGGCCGATAAGCGTACCTGCCCAGGCAATACAGCTATGACTGGCGTTGAGAATACGGATTTTCGCCTCTTCGTAGGGCACTACGGACGCCACCAGTTCGACGCCGACATTTTCCAATGCCGGACGGCCGGCAACAAAATTATCCTCAACCACCCACTGAATAAACGACTCGCCCATCACCGGCGCCCGGTCGTCCATGCCCAATTGCTGTTTTACCCGGCCGGCAATATCAGCCGCCGGCCGCGGGGTGATGCGATCGACCATGGTGTTCGGCGTGGAGGTATGGGTCGTCAGCCAGGCCAGCAGCTCGGTCTCGCCACGCAGCGTCAGGAATTCCGTCAACCCTTCGCGAAAACGTTCGCCGTTGTGCCGTACATTATCGCAACTGAGCAGTGTCACTTTACCGGTATTCTGAGCGCGCCTGGCCTGCAGGATCCGCGCGATGGTGCCGTAAATGGTGCGGGCGCCGCCCTTCAGATCGGCCTGAATATCCGGATTGGCCTGATCCAGTTTAAAATGCGTGTCGAGGTAGTAGCCGCCTTCGGTTACCGTGAATGAAATGACCCGCGTTTCGGCGGCCGCGCCTTGATCCACCAGCGCGGTAAGCTGCTCATCCCAAGGGATGATTTTGCGGATCGACGTGATTTTCTCATAGCTGCGCTCACCCGCCGGCGTCACGGTTTCCAGTGCGTATTCCCCTTTCTGGGCCGCCAGGATGTCCAGCAGTTGATTGGCGTCGTCACGGATATTACCCAAGGCGATGGACCAGCGTTGGTCTCCCTGGAGCAATAACCGGTGCAGGTACCAGGCCTGGTGGGCACGATGAAACGAACCGGCGCCGATATGCATCCAGATAGACTGATTTGATGTGGTCATAATGTATATTACCTCTCGATCTAGGGATGAGCATAAGCTCACAAATTGAGTAATTGCCTAGGAAGAAAGCTTAGTCGAATAATAGCCCATTAAATGAGCTTTAGCTCACACAACAGAAATGATCGATTTACGCCGTCGCCGTTTGATGGGTATAGTTTTGTCACTGCCAAAAGTTGAGTATGATCAATGAGTAAAATCGATAGGAAGTTAGATCAAGCCGCCCGCGCCGCGTGGATGTATTACGTGGCCGGCAAGACGCAGCATGAAATCGCCGACGTGCTGGGCGTGTCGCGCCAGGCGGCTCAGCGCCTGGTGGCGCTGGCCTCGGAAAACGGCCTGGTCAGGGTCAACATTACCCATCCCGTGGCCGACTGTACGGCGCTGTCCCAGCGTCTGGCCCAGCGGTTCCAGCTTTCAGCCTGTATGGTAGTGCCTTCCGCCGGTATGGATGGCCCCAGCCTCAATCGCATGATTGCGGTGGCGGGAGCCGAAGTGATGACGCAGTTTATCGAGGCGCCCGAACCCCAGGTGATTGCGGTAGGATCCGGCCGGGCGCTGCGCGCCACCATCAACGAGCTGGCCGGTATCGATCGCCCTCAGCATAGCTGCGTCTCGCTTATCGGCGCCATTGCCTCGGACGGGTCCTGTACTCGCTATGATGTCCCTCTGTGGATGGCGGAGAAAACCCAGGGCAAATATTTTATTTTGCCTGCGCCGTTATATGCCGATAATCTTTCGGATAAGGAATTATGGTGTAACCACCGTATTTATCGCATGGTGACGGAAAAAGCGGCGCAGGCGGATGTGACCTTTATCGGCATCGGACAGGTGAATAACCATTGCCCATTGCACACCGACGGATTTATCACCAGCGAGGAAGTGATCCGCCTCAATGCGGCCGGCGTGGTGGCGGAGATTGTCGGGCATTTCATTGGTGCCGATGGCCGGCGGGTAACCAGCGACCTGGACGATCGTCTGACCAGCGTGAAAATCTCCTCCCGGCCGGCAAAACCGGTGATCGCCTTTGCCGGCGGTGAAGAAAAATTCCTGGCGATCCAGGCGGTGCTGAACGGCGGCTGGATCAACGGGCTGGTGACGGATGAAGAGACCGCCACCCGACTAATGGCCGCGGAACGTGGCTGATATCCTTACGTACCGGCCAGCAAGATCACATTACCCGCCGAACGCAAACGGGTCAGTAGCAACGCGCACATCGCGTCACGGGCCATCGTTAAACATCCGGTGGGTTGGGTAACATCCATGCCGGTCCGGATATTGATGACCCGAGCCAGGCCGCCGGTTATACCGCCAACCGTTGCACCGGTTTGCTCCCAATAACCGGGATTATCCGCATTGGCGATCGTTTGGTAGGCAAAAACGCCCACGGCCGCGTACCGGCTTTTTTTACCCAGGACATAAAAACAGTCCGACCACAGGGCGGCGATGCCCAACAGAAAATGGCTGTCCATCACCCGTCCGATAAGTCCTCCCGCCACGGCGCCTTTGCCCGCCGACTCACCCACCTGGGTGCTGCCGGTGACGGAATTAAGCGCAAAGCCGCCGATGGAACCGCCGAGTGCGGCCGACCAACGCATCGCATTACTTACCATCACTTGCGCCACCGTGTCCGCCGTGCCGACGGCGCTGGCCGCCGCGACGGCCCCCGCCACGCCCCGCGTTGGGCAGCCCAGGCGCACGCCTAACGTCAATGCCCGGGCGGAGCTCGCCGACGAGATGGCTATGCCGCTCCGGCTGCGGGCGCCATGAAGACCGCCGACGAGGCCGCCCAGCGCACTGCCGATCAACAGTTGTTGTTCCACAGGCTTGTCGGCGATTCCCCGTGTCATCCTTTCGGCCAAGGATTCTGATAAACCATTGGCAAACCAGCCGGCCAGTCCTCCGAGAGTCAAGCCAACCACCGCGGCGATCAGCAACGGCCCCGTTGCCGCGCCGGCCAATAAAGCCACCGAGGTCAACAACGATGCCATCGTCACGCCCATCACGGCGGTCCTGACGATTTTGATGGCGTTGGGATGAGTGAATAGCGAAAGGAAAGTCTGCGATCGGGTTGCGGCCGGTGTCCCGAGCTTTAACGGCGGCGCTAGCGCCCGATCAACCGCAACCGGGGGGAGCCTCCGGGATAAACCCGCTTCCACCGCGGGAAGAATGAAACCGACCGCGGGCGTTTGATATCGCATCGACGGCGGGAGCTTATGCTCGCCAATCATCGCGTCCGGTCCTGTCCGGCCGGGCCGCTGGGAATCGTTTCTGCATCCGACCATGTTCCCTAAGCCAGCGCGCCCCTCGGGCGTGGGGTGATCGTGACGTTCAACGCGATTGGATAGACTGCATGTTGATGAAGAAATAACGGTAAAATCTGTCATGGCGGGCCCACCTGGTAAAGGAATCCACGCAGCGTAGCCGCCTGGCGCGGCGGAAACTTTCATATTTCGATGATTTCGACATCATTACCCTGCTGCCTTTCAGCTCCCCTTATCCATCCGCCATATGGTTCCCCAGGAGATGACACCGACGCAATCGCCGCATTTTCCTTAGACTATTTTCAGCATTACTTAATCACTTTTACGCATAATCCAACGCCCCATTTCCCTCTGGCCGGGTTGCCGTACTGGCTAATCGCCCGGCCTAGGCGGACGTCATTTCCGTTTATCAATCCTTACCGCTATACGGCCATCCATCCCCACGGCCAAACAGGGGAATATATTCCAAAAAGAGCTAATGAGTAGTTTTTTGTTCTTTAAAACCGGCGTGATATCAGTCCTATCATCCCTTGCATAGCTTCCCGGCACACCGAAAGGAGAATCCATGCCATTACCCGATTCCGTACTCGACCTGATCGGCCATACTCCCGTTATGGAGCTCAAGCGGCTCGATAGCGGCCTCTGTCGTTTATTCTTGAAGTTGGAAAATCAAAATCCCGGGGGGTCCATTAAGGATCGCGTAGCGCTTTCCATGATCGATCAGGCGGAACGGCAGGGAGTTTTGACGCCGGGAGGGACCATTATCGAGGCTACCGCGGGCAATACCGGACTGGGTCTGGCGCTGGTGGCCGCGCAAAAAGGCTACCGGCTGATCCTGGTGGTGCCGGACAAAATGAGCCGCGAGAAAATTTTCCACCTGCGGGCGCTAGGAGCTAAAGTCTTGCTGACGCGCTCCGATGTGGGCAAGGGCCACCCTGAATATTATCAAGATTACGCCCGCCGTCTGGCGCAGCAAACCCCGGGCGCGTTTTATATCGATCAATTCAATAATCCCGCCAACCCGCTGGCGCATTACCAAAGCACCGCCCCCGAATTGTGGCAGCAGTTGGATGGCGACATTGATGCCATCGTGGTCGGCGTGGGCTCCGGCGGCACGCTTGGCGGCCTGCGCCGCTTCTTTAACGAGGTCTCGCCGGAGACTGAATTTATCCTGGCCGATCCCGCGGGCTCAATCCTGGCCGATCTGGTGGAACATGGCACTATCCCCGAGGCCGGCAGTTGGCTGGTCGAAGGTATTGGCGAGGACTTTATCCCGCCGCTGAGCCAGGTGGAGCAGTTGACCCAGGCTTATCGGGTCACCGATGCGCAAGCCTTTACCACGGCGCGCGAGCTGTTGCATAAAGAGGGCATTCTGGCCGGCTCCTCTACCGGCACCCTGCTGGCGGCGGCCCTACGTTATTGCCGGGCCCAGCCGACGCCCAAGCGGGTGGTCACCTTTGCCTGCGACAGCGGCAACAAATACCTGTCCAAAATGTTTAACGACGACTGGCTGCGTCAGCAGGGGCTGCTGCAACGTCCGGTCACCGGCGACCTGCGGGATTATATTGCGTTTCGCCATGACGAGGGGGCCACGGTATTTGCCCTGCCGGATGATACCTTGGCCACCGCCCACGCGCGAATGCGCCTGTATGATATTTCACAACTGCCGGTACTGGACAACGGGCGCCTGGTGGGACTGATTGACGAGTGGGATATCTTGACCCAAGTACGGGCCGATGCGCTGCGATTTAGCCTGGCGGTCAATACCGCCATGACGCGGCAGGTCATCACGCTGCCCAAGGAAGCGGATGAGGAGACGTTACTGCGCACCTTCGCCCAGGGGCATGTGGCGGTCGTGATGGACGGCGACCATTTTCTCGGACTGATTACCCGTGCCGATGTCCTCAATACCTGGCGCAACCGTCTTCACTCATAAGGATTTCACTATGACCCATATTGCCACTCTCGCCGTCCACAGCGGTTATACCCCAGATGCCACCGGTTCGGTAATGCCGCCCATTTACGCCACCTCAACGTTTGCGCAAACCGCGCCGGGGGAACACGGCGGTTATGAGTATTCGCGCAGCGGCAACCCGACCCGCCATGCGCTGGAACAGTCCATCGCCCAATTAGAGCAGGGGTCCAGGGGATTCGCCTTCGCCTCCGGCCTCGCCGCGTGCTCGACGGTGCTGGAACTGCTTGATCACGGCAGCCACGTGGTGGCGGTGGATGATGTGTATGGCGGTACCTACCGGTTATTGGAAAACGTACGCAAGCGCACCGCCGGCCTGCGTATCAGTTGGGTCAAACCGCAGGATTTGTCGGCGCTGGAGCGGGCGATTGAGCCCGGTACCCGGATGATTTGGGTGGAAACGCCCACCAATCCCCTGTTACAGCTGGCGAATCTGGCGGCGATTGCGGATATTGCCCGTCGGCATAATGTGATAAGCGTGGCGGATAACACCTTTGCCTCGCCGATATTACAACAGCCCCTCGCGCTGGGCTTTGATATCGTAGTGCACTCCGCGACCAAATATATCAACGGCCACTCTGATGTGGTCGCCGGTTTAGCGGTAGTGGGCGCTAACACCGAACTGGCGGAAAAATTGGCTTATTTGCAAAACGCCATCGGCGGAGTGCTCGATCCCTTTAGCAGTTTTTTAACCCTGCGCGGCATCCGCACCCTGGCCCTGCGCATCGCGCGCCACAGTGAAAGCGCGCTGCGCATCGCCGAGTGGCTGGAAGCACAACCGCAGGTGGCGGCGGTCTATTATCCCGGCTTGCCGAGCCATCCGCAGCATGCCTTGGCGCAACGGCAAATGAGCGCGCCGGGCGGCATGATTTCCATTCGGCTCAAGGGTAGCGATGATGATGCCGCCCGGCGCTTTATCCAGCGCCTAAGCATATTTACGCTGGCGGAAAGCCTGGGCGGGGTGGAAAGCCTGGTAAGCCAGCCGTTTACCATGACCCACGCGTCGATTCCGCTGGAGCAGCGGCTGGCCAACGGCATCACGCCGCAGCTGGTACGGCTGTCGGTCGGGATTGAAGACGCCGGGGATTTGATCGATGACCTGGCCCAGGGACTGGCAATATTGTAGGCCGAGACCCATATGCGGCGGGACAGCGCCTAACGTCATCTACGGTGCGCCAGCGCGCGCACCAGCCGGTTGCCCAATGACTGCACGCCTTGTACCAGCACAATCAGCACCACCACGGTGGCAACCATCACCTGATTATTAAAGCGTTGATAACCATATCGAATGGCAAGATCCCCCAACCCTCCGCCGCCAATCACCCCCGCCATGGACGAAAAACCAATCAACATCACCATCGTCAGGGTAATCCCGGCTAACAGGGCCGGCAACGCCTCGGGCAGCAGCGCCTTGGTGATAACGTGCCGGGCCGACCCCCCCATGGAAAGGATGGCCTCGATGCGACCGTGGTCCACTTCGTCGAGGGCCGCTTCCACGATACGGGCGAAAAAGGGAAACGCGCCGATGGTGATGGGGACAATGGCGGCGGTACTACCGAGGGTGGTGCCGATGATCAGTCGGGTGAAAGGGATCAGCGCCACCAGCAGTACCACGAACGGCAGGGAACGACCGATGTTAACAATCGCACCCAGCGCGCCGTGCAGGCGAGGCAACGCCACAATGCCGTTTGGCCGGCTGATAAACAGCACTACGCCCAGCGGCAGGCCGATCAGCACGGTAAACAGCGTTGCCAGCACGACCATATACAGGGTTTCCAACGTTGCGTTCCAAACCAGCGGCCATAGAATATTCCATGGCATGGTGCCCAGGATGCTGGCGAATATCTGCGCGATCAGGCCACTGTGCATAATGGGATGACCTCCGCGTTGTGACGACGCAAAAAAGCCTGTTCAGCTTCAATATCCGGCAATAACGCCTGCCGCAAGCGTGAGGAAGGCGTTCGTAGGATGGCGCTTAGCCTGCCGCTCTCTACCAGCCGGCCATGTTCCAGTAGCGCGGCGCTATCGCAAATGGCTTTAACCACGTCCAGCTCATGGGTGATTATGACGATAGTGAGCGCCAACTTATTATGGATATCGTTGAGCAGCGCCAGCACCGAGGCGGTAGTTTCCGGATCCAGCGCGCTGGTCGCCTCATCGCACAATAAATAACGGGGACGGACCGCCAAGGCGCGCGCGATGCCTACCCGCTGTTTTTGTCCCCCGGAGAGCTGGGAGGGGTATGCTTGAGACTTGTCGGACAACCCCACGACATCCAACAGCTCGGCCACCCGCCGCGCCCGTTCACGACGCGGCACACCGGCGATTTCCAACGGGACCGCCACATTGGCGGCCACATTACGCGCATGCAGCAAATTAAACTGCTGAAAAATCATGCCGGTGCGCTGGCGCTGCGTCCTGAGTTCTTGCGAATTGAGCTGCGTAATATCCCGATCGTCGATAATCACGCGCCCGGAGCTGGGCCGTTCCAGCAGGTTAAGGCAGCGAATCAACGTGCTTTTGCCGGCGCCGCTGCGGCCCAGGATACCGTAGACGGCGCCGTCCTCGATCGTCAGGCAGATATCCTGCAGCGCCGGGCGGGAAGCGCCGGGATAGGTTTTACCCAGGCTTTCCAATGCAATCATGATTTGACGGCCGCCACTGGAATCACCGATCCGGCATATTTATCTTTGATAAATTTCGCCACTTCCGGTGATTCAAGATCCCGCGCGAGCCGAAGGATACGCGGATCTTTTGCCAGTTCCGGCGTGGTCACCAGGATATTGGCATAGGGATTGTGAACGGCGCTTTCCAACCCCAGCGCATCCCGTGCCGGACTCAGGCCGGCCTCCAGCGCGTAGTTGCCGTTAATCACCGCCAGATCCACATCGGCCAGGGAGCGTGGAATCTGCGGAGATTCAATTTCCAGTATTTTGATTTTCTTTGGATTTTCCGCGATATCCTGCGGCGTTGCCTGGTGGGTGGCCGGATTATCGAAGCCCGGTTTTAACGTAATCAGTCCTTTGCTTTGCAATAAATACAGCGCTCGACTCAGGTTGGTCACGTTATTGGGTACCGCTACCGTGGCATTATCCGGCACCTGTTGCAGCGTCTTGTACTTTGACGAATAGATCCCCAACGGCTCAATATGCACCGTGGCCGCCACGGCAAATTGGCGCCCCAAGGACTTTTCCTGATCGCGCAGGTAAGGCACATGTTGAAAATAGTTGGCGTCCACATCGCCATGGGCCAATAGTTCGTTGGCGTTGATCCCGTTGGTAAGCTCAATCACCTCCAGCTTCAACCCCGGATCCAGGGTCTTGACGAAATTGAGGATCTCCGAATGGGGAACCGGATCGGCGGCTACGCGAAGCCGATCGGCGGCTTGGGTGGCAAACGCCAGGGAGACGGCAAAGACAGCCCCTGCCAGGCGGGTAACGGCATAATTCATCATAAAATTAATTCCTTTTGCAATCAGACGCTAAGTTCGCTGCTGGCGCGTAGAACATCCGGATAATAGCGCTCCGCCACATCGGGATGGGAACGCAGCCGCCCTTTCAGGTAATTCCAACCCACGTCGCGCAGCAGCGGATTGTGCGGGTCGCTGGCCGGCCCGCGCGCCTGCGCGGCCAGCGCCGGCGGCAGTTGGTAAAGCGGCACCACCGCGTCCAGTCGGGCGCCGAGGAAAAAGGCAATCGACAGGCGATCTTGCGCGGCGGGTGGCGATACCACGCGATGGACGGTAGCCCGAAGATAACCATTAGTGGCCAGCTCCAACAGTTCGCCGATATTCACCACAAAGGTGCCCGGCAGCGGCGCGGCATCCACCCAGCGTTCCGGCTCCACTTCCACTTGCAATCCTTTTTGCCGGTCCTGCAGCAGAAAGCTCAGAAAACCGGAATCCTTATGGGCGCCCACGCCCTGATCGCTGCCGGTATGGCTGCGTCCCGGATAACGGATCAGCTTGATATGTTCATTCGGCTTATCGCCATACAAGGTATCAAAGGCGTCGACCGGCAGCGCTAACGCCTCGGCAAAGGCGCGCAGCAACCGCAGGGCCATGCGGGTCATCTCCGCCTGCCAGCGCAGCAATACCGGTTTCAGGTCCGGCAAGGCCGCCGGCCATTGATTGGGCCCCTGCAGCCGGGTCCAACCCGGGGTATGTTCAGTTTGCGGCAACGGCGGGCGCTCGGCGCCAATATCAAACTGTTCGCGCCAGTCCGGCTGGCCGCGGGTCAACTCCGATGCGGCGCGGTTGTAGCCGCGAAAATGGGGGGAGTTGATCATGGCCACCGCCTGCTTTTGCGCTTCCGGCAGGGCAAAAAACGCGCGGGATAGATATTGCACCCGATCGAGCAGTTGCGGGTCCAGGTCATGGCCGGTGAGATAGAAAAAACCAATATCCCGCGCCGCCTGGCGCAGGTCGCTGAGAAAAGCGGCCCTGGCCGCCGGGCCTTGTTCAAGCCGGGAAAGGTCTAATAAGGGTAACGATGTCGCGACGGCTGTACTCATTGGCTACTCCGTTAATCATGATTTATACCGGGGTAAAACGACCTTGGTGAGATGAGCGGTAGCAACAACAACGGTGATGTGACATGAGGTTCTCCTGCTGGCAGCCGGATCGGCAAGGGAAGCGGCGTGATAATGCGTTAAGCGCCGAATAAACCGCTATATGGGATAAAAACTAACACCATCCTGAAAGCGCCGCCCAATACCGATCCGTTCTAACTTATTGCCGCCGCAGCTAAGTAAAACCGCATAAGCTTTATATAAAATTAGCTATAGCCGGCCAGCGACAAGAGGCTCTGTCTACCACCGGCTACCTAAATGATCCGTTTGTGCAATTTGCCGTTGATGCCCAGCGGCGGAGAGGGCGGCAGCGCAAGAGGAACAAACGCCTGACGGCTGACACCTCCCGCAACGCGAGATTGTATAGATTTTATCCCCCCCGCCAACGGTTTTGTCTTATGATATTAACCATCGCCTACTAGACTGTGTCTCGCATAAGCACCGCCCACGATGTTATTTGGCACTACCCTATGGAGAATACCTGACTATGAAAAAAGTGAACCGCGTATTACTGACCAATGATGATGGCATTGACGCCCCAGGATTGGAGCTTCTGGCCAGAGCGGCGCAGGAAATTGCCAATGAGGTGTGGGTGGTCGCGCCCGCCCAGGACCAGAGCGGCGTAGCCAACTCGCTCAGCGCGCGCGCGCCGGTGCGGGTGTTTAATCATGGACCGCGGCGGTTTGCCGTTGGCGGTACCCCCACCGACTGCGTGGCGTTCGCCATCCATCAGGTCATGCGCGACGCGCTACCCGATCTGGTGCTGTCGGGGGTGAATAACGGTTCCAACCTGGGCTTTGAAACCTTGCTGTCCGGCACGGTGGGCGCGGCCATGACCGGCATGCTCTCCGGTATTCCCTCCATCGCGTTAAGCCAAAACCGCGATCCGGACCGGGCGGCCAATTGGGACAGCACCACACGTTACCTGGTGCCGACGTTACAGCATTTACTGCAAGGCACGTGGAGCGATCGGGTCTGTCTGAACGTCAACTTTCCCGATATGGCGGCGGATAACGTCAAAGGTATCAGGGTAACGACGCAGGGCATGGGCAAGGTCAACGGAATGCAGGTTATTCCCACGGCGGATCCCAACGGCGAGGATTATTTCTGGATACGAGTCGATCACAGCGGTCTGCATCGCCCGGAAACCGGCGAGCTAAAGGCGAATGAAGAGGGCTATATCTCGGTGACGCCACTCACCTTCGAACGCACCGAAATGGCTGAATACCGGCGGCTCGGCGATATTTACGGCCAGAGCTTTTAAGCCGTTTACCGTCGTGGCGGTTAAAGCAGTTGTTTAATCAAGTCCGTTAAACTGACGACGGCGCGTTCGTAGCGCTGATCCCACGCGTACGACGCGTTGAAGCGAAAGTAGTTGTTGTACTGGGTGCCTGCGGAAAACATCTTACCCGGCGCAATGCTGATTTTCTGCTCCAGCGCCCGATAATAAAGCTCAGTCGCGCTCAGGTGCGCCGGCAGGGCAACCCATAAAAAATAGCCGCCTCGGGAATAGTTGATCTGCGCGCCTACCGGCAGGTGGGAATACAACGACTGCCAGGCGCTATTTTTACGCATTTCCAGTTCACGGCGTAGACGCCGTAAATGACTATCGTAACCGCGGGTAGCCAGGTAATTTGCCAGCGCCAGTTGCATGGGAGCGCTGGTGGACAAGGTGCTCATCAGCTGCAGGCGCTGGATCTTACCCGCCCACGCTCCCGCCGCCACCCACCCGACGCGAAAGCCCGCGGCCAGGCTTTTGGAAAACGACGAACAATGCATAATGTTGCCCTGTTGATCAAACGCCTTTGCCGGCAAGGGTTTGTTGGCGCCAAAGTAGAGTTCACCGTACACATCATCTTCAATCAGAGGCACCTGATAGTGCCGCAGCAGCGCCGCCAGGCGCTGTTTTTTTTCCACCGAGAGCGTGTAGCCGAGCGGATTTTGACAATGGGTCATAAGCCAGCAGGCTTTCACCGGATAGGTGGACAGCGCGAGCTCCAGCGCATCAAGATCGATGCCGTCACGGGGGTCGGTGGCGACGGCGAGGGCTTTCAGGTTCAGGCGTTGCAAAGCCTGGAGCGTACCATAAAACGCGATGTTTTCCACGATAACCCAGTCGCCCGGTTCCGTAACCGCCTGTAGGCTTAAGTTCAGGGACTCCATCGCGCCGGCGGTAATAACAATCTCTTCCGGCACCACCTGCATCCCCTGCAGTGCGTAGCGGCGGGCAATAATCTTGCGTAAATCCTCGTTGCCCGGCGGCAGGTTATCCATCGCGCTGGAGGGAGTCATGGCACGCGCCACCTTGGCCAGGGAGCGGGTAAGCTGCTGGTTGGGAAACAGTGAGGGATCGGGGAATGCCGAGCCGAACGGAATAATGGCCGGGTCACGACAGGCCTGCAGCACCTCAAAAATAAAGTCATTGATATCCACCTGTTCCGCCGTCTGGACCGGTTGGTGAGCCGTTGGGGCGGTGAGGAATCCGGCCTTGGGCGCGACATAATATCCCGATTGGGGCCGGGCCAGGATCCAACCCTGGCTCTCCAGTAGCTGGTAAGCGCGCATCACCGTCATCAAGCTCATGCCTGAGGAGATCGCCTGTTCGCGCAGGGACGGCAGCTTTTCGCCCACTTGCCAGATATCGGCCGCTATCTGGTCACGCAGTTGATGGACCAGCGTCTCATATTTATTCATCTTCACCCGCCAGTGCCGGAGATTAATCCAAACTGTTATAGCATAAATCTTGTTTTCTGTTGCTGTTATACCCTGGCCTTTCATCTTATGATCGACGGCGTAGTGCCTTATCCCCCGGCATGTCCGGTATGGGAGGGCGCAGATTAATCGATCAGTATGAGGTATGCCATGTTTGGGCTAGACGCGTTTCACCTTGCCAGAATCCAGTTTGCCTTCACGGTATCCTTCCACATTATTTTTCCCGCCATTACCATCGGCTTGGCCAGTTTTCTGGCGGTACTGGAAGGGCTATGGCTAAAAACCCACGATGAGGCTTACCGGGATCTATATCACTTCTGGTCGAAGATTTTCGCGGTCAATTTTGGCATGGGCGTGGTCTCGGGGCTGGTCATGGCCTATCAGTTCGGTACCAATTGGAGCGGATTTTCCCAGTTTGCCGGCAGCATTACCGGGCCGCTACTGACCTACGAGGTGCTGACCGCCTTCTTTCTTGAGGCCGGCTTTCTCGGGGTGATGCTGTTTGGCTGGCGGCGGGTCGGCGACGGTCTGCATTTTTTTGCCACCTGCATGGTCGCCCTCGGCACGCTGATATCCACGTTCTGGATCCTGGCCTCCAATAGTTGGATGCAGACGCCGCAAGGGTTTGAGGTGGTCAACGGCCAGGTGGTGCCGATCGACTGGTGGCAGGTTATTTTCAACCCGTCGTTCCCCTATCGGTTGCTGCATATGTCCACCGCCGCGTTCCTGGCCAGCGCATTGTTCGTCGGATCGGCCGCCGCCTGGCATTTGCTGCGCCATAACGATACCCCGGCCATTCGCAAGATGTTGTCGATGGCGATGTGGATGCTGCTGCTGGTCGCGCCGGTCCAGGCGTTGCTTGGGGATATGCATGGCCTGAATACCCTGCGTTACCAGCCGGCCAAAATTGCCGCCATCGAGGGACACTGGGAAAACCCGCCGGGCGAGGCCACGCCGCTGGTGCTGTTCGGTCTGCCGGATATGGCCCGGGAACAGACCCGCTACGCGGTTGAAATCCCGTATCTGGGCAGTCTGATCCTCACGCACAGCCTGCACCAACAGGTGCCGGCGCTTAAAGACTTTCCCGCACGGGACCGCCCCAATTCGACGATCGTATTTTGGTCGTTTCGCGTCATGGCCGGACTTGGCATGCTCATGATTCTGCTGGGGCTGATAAGTCTCTGGCTGCGGCTGCGCCACCGACTCTATCACACCAAAAGCTTTCTGCGTTTTGCCCTGCTGATGGGCCCTTCGGGCCTGATCGCCCTGCTGGCGGGATGGTTTACCACCGAGGTCGGCCGACAGCCCTGGGTCGTTTACGGGCTGCTGCGCACCCGCGACGCGGTATCGGCCCATGGCGATCTGCATATGACCGTCAGCCTGCTGGCCTTTATTGCCATCTATACCTCGGTGTTTGGCGTGGGCTATCTGTACATGATACGCCTGATACGCCAGGGACCGCGATCGGGCGAAGGGCAACAGCCACCGGCGGGCGGCCCCGGCCGTCCACGCACCCCCGCCCGTCCGTTATCGGCCGTGCGGGAAAGCTTAACCTCCACGACCGAGGAACAATAATGGGTATTAATCTGCCGGTCATCTGGTTTGTCATCATCGTGTTTTCCACCTTGATGTATATCGTCATGGATGGGTTTGATCTGGGGATCGGCATTTTGTTTCCCATCGTCAAGGAACCGCTTGAGCGCGATATCATGATCAACAGCGTCGCCCCGGTATGGGACGGTAACGAAACCTGGCTGGTCTTGGGCGGTTCGGCGCTGTTCGGCGCCTTTCCCCTGGCCTATTCGGTCATTATCGATGCGCTATCCATTCCCTTGACCCTGATGCTGTTCGCGCTGATTTTTCGTGGCGTAGCGTTTGAATTCCGCTTCAAAGCCTCGCCCGGCCACCGCGCGTTTTGGGATACGTCGTTTATCTGCGGTTCGGTGGTGGCAACCTTCTGTCAGGGCGTGGTGGTCGGTGCGTTTATCAACGGTTTCCCAGTGGCCGGACGCGCGTATGCCGGATCGGCTTTTGATTGGCTAACGCCTTTTAGCCTGTTTTGCGGCCTTGGCCTGACCATCGCCTATGCCCTGCTGGGGTGCACCTGGTTGATCATGAAAACCGAACATGGATTACAGCATCTGATGCTGAGGTGGGTAAAACCTTTGCTACTGGTCCTGCTGCTGGTCATGGCGATCATCAGCTGCTGGACGCCTCTGGCGCATTCGGCCATTGCCCATCGCTGGTTTTCATTGCCCAATCTGTACTATTTATTACCGATACCGTTACTGGTAGCGATAGCCGGCATCGCGATCATGGCGGCGGCAAACCGCCACGCCCATTATGCCCCGTTCCTGCTCACGCTATTGCTGGTATTTCTCGGCTTTGCCGGACTGGGCATCAGTATCTGGCCGTTTATTATTCCGCCGGCCATCGATCTGCGCGCCGCGTCGGCACCCGCTCAGAGCCAGGGGTTTATGCTGGTGGGCGCGCTGTTAATCATACCGGTTATTTTGGTGTACACCTTTTGGAGTTATTTTGTTTTTCGCGGCAAAATCAATCCGCAAGAGGGTTACCACTGATGGGTTTTACCCTTGCCCAGCATCGGGTAGTCAACGTTTCATCACCGGAGCCGAAGATGCCATCGATACCTTTAGCCGCGCGGAGCGGCCCCAAAAAATCTTTATGGCGACGTCTGCTGTGGCTAACGATTTTCTGGTCAGCCAGCGTGTTGACCTTGGGAATGGTAGCCATGCTGTTTCGGCTGCTCATGACGGCGGCGGGAATGCGCGCACACTAGCGCGGGTAACCCTGTCACCGCTCAATGGGGTAGGTTGATATCGTTTTTTTGCCTGGGACTTAACAGAAATCCACGCGGTCTTCTGCACTAATAGCTGCCTCGCCAACGTAACCGTCCTGGACTCACTCATGGTATTTGTAAAATCGACGTCCACCCCAACCACAGGTAATGACGCCGCCGCGGAAGCCTCGCGGAATATCCCTCCCGCTATTGAACAATCCTGGCAGCGCTGTCGCAAACTCATGGAGGACAGCGTTTGGCGGCCGCCGCACCGGGCGGCCGGGGCCACTTTTGATTCCATATGCCAACGAAAAAATGATTTATTGGTGCTGGGGCAAGCGGCGCTGGAAGATGCCTATGAATTTATGGAGTCGCGTCCCTGCGTGTTGCTGATTCTCGATGAAAGCGGCTGTACCCTGTGGCTCGGTGGCCATCGGCAGACGCTGGCGCAGTTGGCGGCGCTGGGCGTGGTCGCCGGCAGCTACTGGAGCGAGGGATGGATGGGCACCAATGCGCCGGCGCTGGCCGCCGCCAGCGGCAACCGCGAGCTGGTCGCCGGCAGGCAGCATTTTAAGCATGCGCTGCATCCCTGGTACTTCTGCGCCGCGCCGGTTTACGATAATAGCGGGCGCCAACGGGCGGCGATTGTGCTCGGCGGCCTGCTGGCGGAGAAGGCCGCCGGCGATTTATCCCTGACGTTGGTATTGGCGCGCGAGGTGGGCAACTATCTGCATGCCGATAGCCTGCTGGCCGAAACCAATCGCCACCTCAACGCGCTTAACGCGCTGTTGGGCGGAGTGGAGGATGGGGTACTGGCCTGGGATCAGCACGGCGCCCTGCAATATATGAACGCCCGCGCGGCG
>JAATGH010000163.1 GCA_015654745.1 Enterobacterales bacterium | reverse complement strand
GGAGACTTGGCGGATAGCGCCCGGTCCGTGACGGCTGCCGGAACGGCCGGAGGTCGCCATGTCGAATGGAATACCGGTGATGACCCAATCGGCATCACAGTCGTAGGGGTTGAATTCCAAGGGCAAACGCAAAAAGCCAAAGGCGTTTGACACGAGGGAGTTATCATATTGATGGCCCAAGGTGCTCATGATTTTCCTTACTTATTCGTCTTCAAGGTAAGTGTATCCGTACAGACCCGCTTCAAATTCTTCGAGGAATTCGGCTTGCAGGCTGGCGTCAAGATCGGTCTCTTTCACCTGATCGCGGAAGCGGGTAAGCAGCACGGCCGGATCCAGCTGTACGTATTGCAGCATGTCGGCCACCGAATCGCCTTCGTCGGATTCATTAAGCTCTACGCTGCCGTCTTTGAAGACAAATACGTCCACCGCGGCGGTATCACCGAACAAATTATGCATATTGCCCAGGATTTCCTGGTAGGCCCCCACCATGAAAAAGCCCAGCAGCGGCGGGTTATCCACATCGTAGGGCGGCATCGGCATGGTGGTGGCGATGCCATCGCCGTCGATATAATGATCGATGGTGCCATCGGAATCACAGGTGATATCCAACAGCACCGCGCGGCCTTCCGGTGGTTTATCCAGTCCTTCCAGCGGCAGCACCGGGAACAGTTGATCGATACCCCAGGCATCCGGCATGGATTGGAACAGCGAAAAATTAACGTAGAGCTTATCGGCCATACGCTCTTGCAGCTCGTCGATAATCGGCCGGTGCGCGCGGTTGCTCGGATCCAGCTGGGTCTGGATCATGCGGCAGATATTCAGATAGAGCTGCTCGGCCCAGGCGCGTTGGGTCAGATCGAGTATGCCGTGGGTATACTGGGTATGAACATCGTGCAAATCCATCTGGCTGTCGTGTAGCCACTCGCGCAGCGAACGGCGGTTTTTCGGTTCCTGCATCTCCTGCCAGGTCTGCCACATGCTTTCCAGCGCGCGCGGGGCGTCCTCGTCCGGCGCCAGCGGTTCGCTGAATTCATTGCGTTCCACGCCGATCACGTTGGAGACCAGCACGGTATGATGAGCAGTGACGGCGCGGCCGGATTCGGTAATCACGGTGGGATGGGGCAACCCGTACTCATTGCAGGCGTCGCCGATGCCCCAAATCACGTTGTTGGCGTATTCATTCAGACCATAGTTGGCGGAGCAGTCGGATTGCGAGCGGGTGCCCTCGTAGTCCACACCCAGACCGCCGCCGACGTCGAAGCATTCAATATTGACCCCGAGGCGGTGCAGTTCGACGTAAAAGCGCGCCGATTCGCGCACGCCGGAGGCGATATCGCGAATATTGGACAGCTGGGAGCCTAAATGGAAATGCAGCAGTTGCAGGCTGTCGAGACGTCCTTTACTGCGCAATAGCTCCACCAGCTGCAGCACTTGCACCGCCGCCAGGCCGAATTTGGATTTTTCGCCACCGCTGGACTGCCACTTGCCGGACCCTTGGGAAGCCAGGCGCGCGCGTACGCCCAAACGAGGCACCACGTTTAAACGCTCCGCCTCTTCCAGCACCAGTTTGATTTCGGTGAGTTTCTCAATCACCAAATACACTTTATGCCCTAATTTCTCGCCGATCAGCGCCAGACGAATATATTCCCGGTCTTTATAGCCGTTGCAGACAATAACGGTACGGGTCATGCCGGCGTGGGCCAGCACCGCCATGAGTTCCGCTTTGGATCCCGCCTCCAGCCCCAAGGGTTCACCCGAGTTGACCAAGGATTCGATCACCCGCCGGTGCTGGTTAACCTTAATGGGGTAGACCAGGAAATAGTCGCCCTGATAACCAAACGACTCCCGGGCTCGTTTAAACGCGCCGTTAATGGAGCGAAGCCGATGCTGCAGGATTTGCGGAAAACAGAACAATGCCGGCAGCCGCTGGCCATCTTTTTGCCGCTCTTTGACCAGTTCGGCCAGATCGACCCGCGCCTCGGGAAAATCGGGATCGGGGCAGACGCTAATATGCCCTAATTCATTGACATCAAAGTAGTTATTTCCCCAATAGGCGACATTATAAGTACGCATCATCTTGCTGGCGTCGCTATCGTTCATGGCTACCTCCTGCATCGAACGTAAATTTTCATGTGGCCCAGTCCGATACAACCCCTGGTGCTTTTGATCATCAGACATGGCCTGCTTCTCCCCTACGGTGCTCGTTGCCGATCCCGTTCACCGATTTTACCGCGTGGAAACCACCGTCGATAGCGTGGTTATGCTTACGAGCGCAGCTCGCCGACGGCAATAAATGCCGCCGGGCGCACTGGGCATCCGGTACATCAGTACAGTAATTGTAAAACACCTTGATGAACTCCGTGAGACGGGATGGTAGTTACCCATGGAAATGGGCAGCGTGAATGGCCTGGTGGCCCTGATTCGATTCCTGGAGAGCGGTTAGCCGGCCCGGGAATCCTGGGTCATGCCCTGGTGTCGATGACAATATCGATGATATTGCCGATAAAACCACAGGGACGGTGTTGAGAGCGCGGCGAGAATAGAATATGCCGGGAATACCGGACCCGGATTTATCGGGCCATGATTCACGAAAGACCGGCTTGCTGTCGTCCGGATAAAGACGGATAGGGAAGTGCGATCGCTGACGATCGGAGAATTACGGATCATTAACTGTGCCACCCCCCAGTATTACCGGCCTTGGCAAATGTGCCTACCCGGAACAAAAAAGTTACCGGATGTAAATGAAAGACATTCACATCTACGTAGTGCGTGCGCGCGAATTTATACAGCCAACGCCCTTAAAAAGCAAAAAATAAATTAACTTTGGGCGTTTTTATCCCCATCCAGGCCGCCATGTCCGGCGACGGCGGCCAAAAAAATTGCTGGTAATTCGACAAGGGGGTGTCCTAGAATAGCCATCCAGAAGTTAAT
>JAATGH010000261.1 GCA_015654745.1 Enterobacterales bacterium | reverse complement strand
GAAACCGCCCATGTGGACGGTCCCTATGGCGGCGAAGGCACCATCGTGCAGGAATTTTGCCCGCTACCGCGTTTTGGCGATAGCTACACCGTGATCGGCAGCTGGCTGGTGAACGATCAACCCTGTGGACTGGGTATACGCGAAGACAGGGAGATTATCACCCAGGATCTTTCGCGTTTTTATCCGCATATTATCCTCGATTAATCTCCACACCCTCGCGGCGGCAAACCGGCGCCGCCGCATAAGTCGCGTGCTTTATCCCACCTGCACCGACAGCATACTCAGCGAAGCCATCTCGATCCCGTCCACCGGTACCGAGACCGGCTCCTGTCCATCCCAGGTCCCCAGCACATACAGCAGCGGCAGATAGTGCTCCGGAGTGGGGTTGGATAAGGCGGCACCCTCATGCTGCGCATAGTCGACCAGCGGATGCACACCCTCGCCGCGCCAGGCAATATTATCCCGGACAAATTGATTGAACGATTCAGCCCAAGGATACGGCGGCGCCTCGCCTTGCCAACGCACCATGCGCAAATTATGCACCACGTTGCCGCTGGCGATAATCATCACGCCCCGATCGCGCAGGACCGCCAGTTTACGACCCAGCTGATAGTGATATTCCGGTTTCTGCGTGCCGTCGATGCTCAATTGCACCATGGGAATATCCGCATCGGGATACATTTTTTTCACCACGCCCCAAGAACCATGATCGAATCCCCACTCGGACAGATCGGCATCCACCACTACCGGCAACAACAGCTCTTGAATCTCTTTTGCCAGCTCAGGGGAACCCGGCGCCGGATAACGGATATCAAACAATGCCTGCGGGAAACCGCCAAAGTCATGGATGGTACGCGGATTTTCCATCGCGGTTACCGCGGTGCCCCGGGTATACCAGTGGGCGGAAATTGCCAGGATCGCCCGCGGACGCGGCAGAGCCTGACCAAGCCGTGTCCAGGCCTGGGTATATCGATTATCTTCGAGCACATTCATTGGGCTACCATGGCCAAGGAACAGTGCGGGCATACGGGATTCGGTCATGATGAGTATTCCTTATTATTTTCTTGCGGCGCCGAGCGCTTCATGACACTTACGTTACGCTGTACCGAGCATAATTAAACTCGGATAAGCATGATAATGACTGTCAAAAAATCTGAATGATTATCGGTAATTCCCGCATTTTCGCCCAAGCCACCCCCCTTCACCGGCACCCAACGTGCGGCACAACGGGTGTCGCTCACGCAAAATAAGCCCCATCCAGGCGCATCGCCAGGCCTTTTATTGCCGTGATGCGCCGGCGCGACTACTTGAGCCCCAGCCGTTTGGCCAGGCGATGCAAATTACCGGGATTAATGGCCAGCGTCCGCGCACAGGCAGACCAGTTATCATCACAGTACTCAAGCGTCATACGAATCAGCCGGCGTTGATACTCATCGGTTCCATGGCGCAGGGTGTCCCGCTGCAACTCCGGCTCCGGGGGCGCGATCTGGCGGCCAGGGGCGGCATTTGTATCAAGACTAAAGTTTTCCGGCTGCAGCAGGACCTCTTCGCCGCCCCGGCTCGCCCGCGCCAAGACTATGGCCCGATAGATGGCGTGCTCAAGCTCCCGTACATTCCCCGGCCAGCCATTGCGCGCCAGCAATGCCAGGGTCGCGCCGGTTAACGCCACGCGTTTTAATCCAAGGCGGGCGCGGCCACGCTCGCAAAAAAAGCCGGCCAGTAGCGCGATATCCTCCGCGCGCTCGCGCAACGGCGGAACATGGATCGGAAAGACACTTAAGCGATGAAACAGATCGGCGCGAAACTGCCCATCCAGTACCGCCTGCTTCAACACGCGATTAGTGGCCGCCAGCACGCGCACATTGACCCGCAGACTTTGATCCTGACCCACACGTTGTAAATCGCCGTACTGCAATACCCGTAATAATTTTGCCTGCAGCGTCAAGGACAACTCACCAATTTCATCCAGGAACAACGTACCGTTATCCGCCAGTTCAAATTTACCGATACGGTGATGAATCGCGCCGGTAAAAGCGCCTTTGACGTGGCCGAACAGCTCGCTTTCGGCCACTGACTCCGGCAGAGCGGCACAATTGAGATAGACCAACGAATGGGCCGCTCGGGGAGACAGTTGATGGATCGCGCGCGCCACCAGCTCCTTGCCTACGCCGGTTTCACCGGTGATCAATACGTTCAAATCCGAATGTGCAACGATAGCGATCTCATTTTTCAACTGCGCCATTACCGGGGAGATACCGATCATCTCCTCGTCGCCCTCGACAAGCGGCTGGCTATCGGCGGCTATCGGCGTGAGCACCTGTTTTTCCAGCCGTTCAACCAGCAGGCCATTGCCAAGCGCCGACGCTGACAGCGCACCCACCAGGCGCAGTTCCTCATCGCTGAAATGATCGAGCTGGTGCGGGTCCATGCCATCAATGGTCAGCGCGCCAATCAAGTTCTGATTAACAAATAACGGCAGCCCGATGCACGCATGCACCTTAAACGCCTCGTGTCCCGGGATCAGCCCATCATAAGGATCGGGCAGTTGGCTATCGGATGGGAAACGAACCACATCCCCGGCGCGGGCAATCGCCTCCAGGCGGGGATGTTCGGCCAAACGGAAACGCCGCCCCAGGACATCAGGGGACAGCCCGGCAATGGCCAGCGGCCGGAATAGCCGCTGTTCATAACGCAACAATGCACAAGCATCGCACCCGAGCAGCCGCTGCAGACTGTCCGTCAAGCGCTGAAAACGATCCCGGCTCGATATACCCGATTGAAGCTCGATCGCAATACGACTCAGGGTGTGGATGGATAACGCCATGCTAAATACCTGGAAAACACATCTATTGTCAGAATGACCATTGTATATCAATTTGACAAAAAAAGACCATGTCATTTTGACAATGACATTTTATAAAAATCTTAAAAATCATATTGATAATCATTGGCACCGATTATGCAATCCTTGATCCTATGGCACGTTTTCTTTTATTTTGACCAAGGGCTTATTCTATGAAGGTGCATGTTAAAAGTAATATCTATTGGGTCGGACAGCGGGACTGGGAAGTGCGCGACTTCCACGGCACCGAATACAAAACGTTAAAGGGCAGCAGCTACAACAGCTATTTGATTCGTGAAGGCAAGACGGTGCTGGTCGATACGGTAGATTTCAAATTCAGCCGCGACTTTATCCACAATCTGGAACAAGAAATCAATCTCAGCGAAATCGACTATATCATCATCAATCATGCCGAGGAGGATCATGCCGGGGCGTTGAGCGAACTTATGGCGCGTATACCCAATACGCCGATTTACTGTACGACCAACGCCATAGACTCCATAACCGGCCTTCATCATCACCCGGAATGGAATTTTCACCAGGTTAAAACCGGCGACAGCTTGGATATCGGTAACGGTAAGCAGTTGATTTTTATTGAAACACCGATGCTGCATTGGCCCGATAGCATGATGACGTATATCAGCGACGACGCGGTATTATTTAGCAATGATGCCTTTGGCCAACATTATTGTGATGAACATTTGTTTAATGACCAAGTGGATCAAAATGAATTATTTGAACAATGTCTACGTTACTACGCCAATATCCTGACGCCGTTCAGCCGCCTCGTGACGGCCAAAATTAATGAAGTTCTGAGCCTTAATTTACCTTTGTCGATGATCGCCACCGCCCACGGCGTGGTATGGCGTGATAACCCGACGCAAATCGTGACCCAATATCTGCAATGGGCGGATAATTATCAGGAAGATCGAATCACCCTATTTTATGACACCATGTCAAATAACACCCGCTTAATGGCCGATGCGATTGCCCAAGGCATCAACGAGGCCGATCCCGGCGTGGACGTCAAAATTTATAATGTCGCCCGTCATGATAAAAATGAGATCCTCACCCAAATATTTCGCTCTAAAGGGGTTTTGGCTGGTTCCTCCACGATGAACAATGTCATGATGCCCAAAGTGGCCGCACTGCTGGAAGAACTGGCGGGACTGCGTTTTCGCGATAAAAAAGCCTCGGCGTTCGGCAGCTACGGCTGGAATGGCGGCGCGGTGGACCGAATACAAACCCGGCTGATGGACGCCGGGTTCGAGACGACGCTCGCCCTTAAAGCCCAATGGCGTCCAGACGGCGCGGCGCTGGAAATGTGCCGTGAGCATGGCCGGGAGATCGCCCGCCAATGGGCGCTGCATCCGCTTGATGCCCCATTGCCCCAACCAGCGCCGCAGATAACCGCATACGCCTTGGCAACGCCGCCTAGCGCGGACAGCCTGGTAAAAATGCAGTGCAGCGTATGCCAGTGGGTGTATGACCCCAGCATCGGCGAACCCATGCAGGCCGTAGCGGCCGGCACTGCCTGGCCACTGGTGCCCCCGAGCTTTTTATGCCCGGAATGCGGCCTTGGCAAAGACGTCTTTGACGAGCTGAAATAGGGAAACACATGAGCCAGGACATCATCATTATCGGCTCGGGCTTCGCCGCTCGGCAATTGATTAAGCACATACGCAAGCTCGATGACACCGTTCCTATCCGGCTGATGGCCGACGACAGCTGCGACGAATATAACAAGCCTGAGCTAAGCCACGTCATTAGCCGACAGCAAAGCGCGGACGATCTGACGCGCATGACCGCGGAACAGTTTGCCCAACTGTACCGCCTGACACTGCACAGCCATACGCGGGTTGATCGCATTGACGCGCTAGCGCACCGGGTCTATTGCGCTGCCGGCAGCTACGCCTACCGACAACTGGTCCTGGCGACCGGCGCGCAGGCCATTATTCCGCCTATTGCGGGGAGTGAACGCTTGCTGACGCTCAATAGCCAGCAGCAGTATCGCGCTATTGAATCCACGCTACGGCAATCACAGCGCATCTTGCTGCTGGGCGCGGGACTCATAGGCACCGAATTGGCAATGGATCTGGCCCGCGCCGGCAAACAGGTTACCTTGATCGATCGTGCGGCCAGTATCCTGGCATCGCTGATGCCGGCCGAAGTCAGCGCGCGACTCCAGCACAGGCTGGTAGAGCTAGGGGTGGAACTGATGCTGAATGCTGAACTGCTCGGTCTACGTCACACCCCATCGGGATTGGACGCTTCCCTGTCGCGGGCTCGCCACATCGAAGTGGATGCGGCCATCTCCGCCATCGGGCTAAAGCCCAATACCCGCCTGGCCGCAACGGCCGGCCTGGCCACGGGCCGGGGGATTCTGGTTAATGACCAGCTTCGCACCTCGGATCCGGCGATCTCGGCGTTGGGAGATTGCATCGAGATTAACGGCGCGTTAATGCCTTTTTTACAACCCATACAGCTAGGCGCCGCAGTATTGGCGAAAAATATATTAGGTGGCAGCGATAATCTTACACTGCCGCCGATGCTGATTAAGGTAAAAACCCCGGATATGCCATTGCATCTGGCCGGGCAAACCCAGCGGCAGGATTTGCACTGGCAGATTGATATTGATACCCAGGGCATGATGGCCCAGGGCAGGGACGACCAGCAGCGGTTATGCGCTTTTGTTACGGGCGAGGCGCGAATGAAAGACGCGTTCTTACTGCTACGGCAACTCTAAAACTTTCAGCACGCAGACGCACAGCGGTTTTCCCTACAGATAAGTAAGCGATATTGGGCTAATAGAGACCGCTCCTCGGGGCGGCGGAGAAGATAATGCAAGACACCATGCAAACCACCACCCAGGATCTGATTTGTTATAAAACCATGCCCATCTGGAATAGCCTTACGCTTCCAGAGGCCTTCCGGCAGCGGCATAATACCCAAGAGCATACCTGGGCCAAACTGACCGTACTGCAAGGTTCGCTAACCTTTGCTTTTTTAACGGAAACGGATATCGCCCTGGAAACCGCACTCTTCACTCCAGAAAATCAGCCGCCGCTGGTGCCACCGCAGCAATGGCACCGAATTACGGACGTTTCGCCTGATATGGAATGTCAATTAGCCTTTTATTGCCGGCCGGAGGATGTTTATCATCTAAAATACGGGCTCACCCGCACCCATTCCGAAGTCATTGAAGCGGTGAACTTTATTGCGCCGTGCAAAGCGCTCGATCTCGGCTGCGGCGCCGGGCGCAACGCGCTGTATCTCAATTTATTAGGTTTTGACGTCACGGCCTGTGATAAAAACCCGGCCAGTATTTCCGAACTGAATACCATAATTGAAACGGAACGATTGCAGCATATCAAGGCGGGAATTTACGATATCAATGAACAGCTTATTGACGAAAACTACGACTTTATCCTATCCACCGTCGTGATGATGTTTCTGCGGGCCGACAAAATAGAAGCTGTGATCGATAATATCCAGAAACGAACCAACGACGGCGGCCTTAACCTGATCGTCGCCGCCATGTCCACCGACGACTACCCCTGCCCGCTGCCGTTTCCCTTCACGTTCAGCGCCGGCGAACTAAAACAGTATTATCGCGGCTGGGAGATTATCAAATACAACGAAGAGGTGGGACAACTGCATAAAACCGACGCCGATGGCAACCGCATAACGCTGCGCTTTGCCACCCTGCTGGCTAGGAAAACGCCCACGGCCAAGGTGCGCTAATCTCGTCAACACTGATCCCGCGGCAGTCCGTGTTCAAGGAAGAGCGCGCCGATGGGGTTGAATTGGCCGTGGTATTCCCGGCCAACCGAAACCTCTTGGTGCGCTAGGCCCGCGAACACCGCCCTCTCAGCTAGCCTGCCGAGCCAACGACTGGCGGTAATCCACCAAATCCTCAATCGTCACCACCGGCATCTTGTGCCGATTACCGAAGGCCACAATTTCCGGCGCATGCGCCATGCTGCCGTCTTCATTAGTGACTTCACACAGCACGCCCATAGGTTTCAATCCGGCGAGCGTCACCAGATCGATACTGGCTTCGGTATGACCGCCACGGGTCAAGACGCCGCCTGGCTGAGCGCGCAGGGGGAAAACATGGCCGGGACGGTTAAGATCCGACGGCTTTGCGTTATCTTTAATGGCGGCGCGAACGGTGGTCAGGCGGTCAGCGGCGGAAACGCCGGTGGTCACCCCTTCGGCAGCCTCAATGGTCACGGTGAAGGCCGTTTGATAGTGGCTGGAATTGTGTTCCACCATCATCGGCAAATCCAGCTGCAGTCGGCGTTCCTCGGTCAAGCAGAGACAGACTATCCCGCTACCGTGGCGGATGGCCAGGGCCATATGCTCCACGGTCATGTTTTCAGCGGCAAAAATCATGTCGCCCTCGTTTTCACGATCTTCATTATCGAGCACCAGCACACCGCGGCCATGGCGCAAAGCATCCAATGCGTTTTCCACGCGTTCTGTCGGCGTACCGAATTCGGAAAGAAGCGTCTGATTCATGGTAAATAAAACCTCATAAAGTATATGGATTACCAGAACCAGGGCAGACTTAGGAGCGAGCCTAAAAAGGCTAAAAAGTGAACGACAATGAGCTGGTAACTGACTCATGTGTGGACCGCTACTCTCTCCCATCCGGACTATGACCGTCGGCCCCGGAATTACACCGGATCTGCTGACCTCGGACTAGGTGCAATCCGAGCGCTCGCGGGCTTCCTGTGCGATAATGACTTTATGCAGTCATTACACAGGTTTACCGCCGGTGGGGAATTACACCCCGCCCTGAGAATAAACGCGTTTACTATAACGCCATTGGATATTCAGGGCAATTAACAAAGCAAAAATTTCCGGCGCGCTGTTTTAGTTTCTAATCCGCCGAACTGGCATTACACTTAACCAAAACCAACCCGCTAGGGAACTAAAGATGATTGACACGAAAAAAATCGAACAGCTTGCCCGTCAGATTCATGAGTCCCTGCCCAAGGGCATCCGCGATCTGGGTGATGATATGGATAAAAAAATCCGCCAGGTGCTGCAAAGCCAGTTCAGCCGGATGGATTTGGTCAGTCGTGAGGAGTTTGACGTGCAGACGCAGGTATTGCTGCGCACGCGGGAAAAACTAGGTCAGTTGGAACTGAGGATTAACGCGCTGGAAACCATGCCGGGCGCCGCGAAGGCCGTCGACCAGACCGTAGTACCCGTTACCGCGGCGCCGGCGGCTGGCGAAGCGCCCGACGCTGCGCCGATCGCCGCTAAAGACACCAAGCAAAACGGTGATAAGCGTTAAATAACGTCAACACGGCGGCGCGCATCGCCGCCACCGTGGTTAACCGCAAACGCGACCTCTCAGCCGCGCTTGCCGCTTTTAATCGCGTTGATGATATTGGTCGTGGAACACCCGTCTTCAAAACTCAGCACCCTGACGTCCCCATCGTTAGCCCATACCTCCTCGCTGCCGGCAATCTGTTCAGGCCGATAGTCGCCCCCCTTCACCAACATATCGGGCAGAATCTCCGCAATCAGCCGCTGTGGGGTATCCTCGTCAAACGCCACGACCCAGTCCACCGCCTGTAGCGCGCCCAACACGATCATCCGCTGCGCCAGCGGATTTACCGGCCGGGATTCGCCTTTCAGACGCCGCGTCGATTCGTCACTGTTTACCGCCACAATCAGCCGATCCCCCAAACGCCGGGCATCGGCCAGATAAGTCACATGACCGGCATGCAGAATATCGAAAATACCATTGGTCATGACCACTTTTTCACCGCGCTGCCGCGCCTGAGCAACCGCCTGGCGCAGTTCATCTTCGCTCATCACGCCGAACCCGGCGTCGCTGCGACCCTGGATGGCATTTTCCAACTCTATGGGGCTGACGGTTGACGTGCCGAGCTTACCGACCACCACACCGGCCGCCGCGTTGGCCAGAAAACAGCATTCTTCCAACGGTCTGCCCGCCGCCAGCGCCGCCGCCAGTACACCGATCACCGTGTCGCCCGCGCCGGTAACGTCGTACACTTCCTGCGCCTGGGTCGGCAGGTTCAGCGGTTCCAGACCCGGCTGCAGCAGCGTCATGCCCTGCTCGGAACGCGTAATCAGCAGCGCCGACAGATCAAAATCGGCAATCATGCGCATACCGCGGCTCACCAGCTCTTCCTCGTCCCGGCAATGGCCCGCTACCGCCTCGAACTCGGAAAGATTGGGCGTAAGCAGCGTGGCGCCCCGATAACGGCCGAAATCGGTACCCTTGGGATCGACCAACACCGGTACTCCGGCGGCCCGAGCCAGTTGAATCATCTCCTGCACCCGCGTCAGCGCTCCTTTGCCATAATCCGACAGCACCATCGCGCCGGCGGCCGGCAACGCCTGCTGGATTCGCTCGCGCATCGGCGCCGGATCCACATCCTCGAAACCTTGCTCGAAATCCAGCCGGATCAACTGCTGGTTGCGCGACAGAACCCGCAGTTTGGTGATGGTGGGATGCGTCGCCACCGCCACAAAATCACAGATGACGCTCACTTCGCTTAACCGCGCGCCCAGGGCGCGCGCCGCGTCGTCAATGCCGGTAAGGCCCACCAGGCGCGACGCCGCGCCGAGAGCGGAGATATTCATGGCCACGTTGGCGGCGCCGCCCGGGCGCTCCTCAATCGTATCCACTTTTACCACCGGTACCGGGGCCTCCGGCGAGATACGGCTGGTGGGACCATACCAATAACGATCCAACATAACATCACCCACAACCAGCACGCCCGCCCGGCGAAAATCAGGCAAGGTCACTTTCATCCTTTAGCTCCAGACTCAACGATTTTATTGCGCGAGATAGTAGCATAGCCCGCATAAATACTCTCTTGCCAGCAGAGGGAATTGCCATTTTTCCACCACGCCGGGATCACCCCAGCCACTTTTGCCAATACTCGTTGATAAGCGCCCGTTCCGGCAGGAACCTATCGGCCGCCACCCGTCCCGGCTGGTCTTGGAGCGCTAAATGATGGATCTCGTCACGCAGGGTAATATAGGCCTGGCTCAGGGAGGTTGCCTGCTCTTGGCCGATAATTTCGTAACGCGCCATAAGCTCGAAAATACGCACATTATCTGACCAGCGCGTCAGCGCGGGGATTGCGGCGGCATGGCGCAACACTAAATATTGCGCCATAAATTCAATATCGGTAATGCCGCCCTCGTCGGCCTTGATATCAAACATATTATCGTTTTTGCCGGCCAGATGCCCACGCATCTTGGCGCGCATGCCGCTCACCTCGACGCGCAGCGCCTCGCCATCACGCTCGCGGCACAGTATTTCCTGGCGAATGGTCACGAAACGCGCCCTTAACGACTCATCACCGTAGACCATCCTCGCCCTGACCAGGGCCTGATGTTCCCAGGTCCAGGCTTCATGCTGCTGATACTCCTCAAACGCGCCAAGGGTGCTGACCAACATACCGGCGGCGCCTGACGGACGCAGCCGGGGGTCGATTTCATAAAGAATGCCCGACGGCGTCCGGGTACTGAACAAGTGCATAATCCTTTGGGCCAGACGCAGGTAGAATTGCCGCCCGTCAATACAACGCTCGCCGTCGGTCATCGCCTCGGCCGGGCAGTCGTGCAGGAACACCACGTCAAGATCGGAGCCATATCCCAATTCCCAACCACCCAGCTTGCCGTAGCCAATCACCGCAAATCCCTGCCCATCGCCTTCCGGCAGGTGGTTAGGCCGCCCATAGCGCGACACCATGGTCTTCCAGGCCTGCTGGATCACGGCGGCAATCATCGCCTCCGCCAGGTAGGTCAGGTGATCGCTCACCCGCATGACCGGCAGCACGCCGGTGATATCGCTGGCGGCGATACGCAAATGCTGCGCCTGCTTAAATTGCCGCATCGCATCGAGGCGCTGCTCCTCGTCCTGTTCCGGCACCCGCAGCAAATACTGGCGCAACTCGTCGACATACGCCTGGGGCGCCAACGGATGGTAGAGCGTGGCGGGATCCAGCAGCTCATCAAGCAGCAGCGGATGACGGGCCAGCTGCACGGCAATCATCGCCGACGCGGTACACAAGCGAATCAAATGGGTAAGCGCCCCCGGGTATTCCACCAGCAGTTCCAGGTAGGTGGTGCGGGAAACAATGCTTAGCAGCATCGGAGCCAGCCGCCCGAACGCCGCGTCCGCCGCGGGCTGGGAACAGATTTGCGCCAGCAGTCTGGGCATCAGTTGATCCAGCACGCCACGTCCGCGCGGGCCAATGGTACGTTTCGCCACGTCATGGCGGAACCCGTCAATCAGCCCATACAACCGACCACGGCCGGCGTCATCGAGAGCCGATTCCGCCGCGCCGGTTTCCGGCTCCAGCGTCCCGTCGAGCCACAGTGCGCCATAACGATCAAAATCCGAAGGATCCGCCGGATCGGGCGCGTCATCGCCGATCAGTTCATCAAAAATGCCCCGCACCAGCCGCATATGCTGCGCGAGTGTGTGTGCCATGGCCGGCCAATCAGGCTCGCCCATGCCGTAGGCGAGACGGGCCTGGTTTAATTCATCCTCGGGCAGCGTTTGGGTTTGCTGATCGCCTATCGCCTGCAGCAGATTCTCCAATCGCCGCAGATACAGATAGGCCTGGCTAAGTCCTTGCGCTTGTTCCGTACTCAGCAACCCCAACTCGCCAATAGCCAACAGCGCGGGCTGGAGAGAACGCTGCTGCAGGCGGGGTTCACGCCCGCCGCGAATCAGCTGAAAGACCTGGGTAATAAACTCGATCTCGCGAATACCGCCGGCGCCCAGTTTGATATTGTCCTTTAATCCCCGCCGTCTCACCTCGCGGGCGATCATAATCTTCATATTGCGCAGGGATTGAATGACGCTGAAATCTATATAACGCCTAAAGACAAAGGGCCGCAGCATGCGATACAGTTCCCGCGCGTAGACATCATCCTGATCGCCCATCAGCCGCGCTTTGACCATGGCGTAACGCTCCCAGTCACGGCCTTGTTCCTGGTAATAATCTTCCAGCGCGGCAAAACTCAGCACCAGCGGACCGCTGTCGCCGAAGGGGCGTAAACGCATATCGACACGATAAACAAACCCCTCGGCCGTGGGCTGATCCAGCACTTTGATCAGCCGCTGTCCCAAACGGGTAAAAAACAGCGCATTATCCAGTTCGCGGCGACCGCCCCGGGTATGCCCATTTTCCGGATAGGCGAAGATCAGATCGATGTCTGAGGAAAAATTAAGCTCGCCGCCGCCCAGCTTTCCCATACCCAGGACCAATAGCGGCTGCGCGTCGCCCCCCGTATTGGCGGGCGTGCCCCATTCCAGGCAACAGGCTTGATAAAGCCAGTCACGCGCGGCAATGATCAGGCTTTCAGCCAACTGGCTGAGCTGGGTCAGGGTCTCGGTAGTGGCGCAAAGCCCCAGCGCCTGGGCCCAGCCGATACGCACCAGGGCGCGACGGCGAAACAGCCGCAACGCCTGCATCAAGCCGGCCTCGTCCCGCGTCTGGGCGAGCTGCCGGCGCAGTAAATCAGGGTATTCGCGCCATTCGCCAGCCTGCGGAGGAGAGAGTGCCAACTCATCAAGCCAATCGGGACGGGCGATCAGCGCTTCGCTGATAAAATCACTTAAGGCTAAGGGAACGGCCATGGCATCATCCAAAGGGAAAGACCATGGCGCCCTGGCGACAATATCCTGCACCTGTTGCGCTAACCGCGGCGGTAAAGGCTGGGTCATCATCAAACTCCTGGTGGTGTGCCGCACAGCGGCCTAACGGTTGCTGACGCTGCGCCAGAAGCCCGACTGCGTCACCGCTTGGCGCCGCATAAACTCCACATCATTGGTGCCGGGCAGCAAAATGGCCTGCTGCAACGCTTGCCAATGCAAAATATAGGTCAGCACCTGATTGACCGAATAGAAACCCGACAGCAGATGAAATGCCATGATGCGCCGTTCCAGGCGCGGCAACTGCTGACGATACTCTTCTGGGGATAACGCCCGGCCAAACGCGACCTTCAGCTCGGCGGAGCAGCGTGACAGCATAATATCGGCAAACCGCTTAAACGACCCATCCAGTTTTTTGCGGGTCTTTTCGCTAACGCTGTCTTGCCACCCTTGCAGGATCAACCAGGTGGTGAGCGCCAGCTTGCATTGCAAATAGACCGCCTGATAACAGAGATCGTGCGGATCGCGGTCCGGCAGCGCGATCAGATCGCTGACCTCCGCCATTTGCCCGCGCAGGACGTGAGTGGCCTTGCGTGGGATCAGATTGCCCATCACCACAAAGGTTTCGCGCACCAGCGTAATGGCGGTCAGAATACTGTCACGCGCCAACGGCACGCCGGCCAGCCATAATTCCTCATGATACTGCCAGTGGGCCAGCGCAAGCGACAGGCCCTCGCTTAATCCCTGTTCCACGCTGGCTTTGGCCGCGGTTCGCAGCAACGGCAACGCACGGATTTCCCGGATTGGGCTGCCGGCGACCAAGTGATAACCGCGCGCGGCTTTACTCAAACCGCCGAGCCGCAGGCCGCCGTCGGCGCTTAATTGTTTAGCCAAGGTCAGGAGGTCGGCGATATTGCCGCTTAATAGCTCCATCTCCAATTCACATATCACCTCGCTGGCGGCGCCGGCGATCACGTGACCGCGGTCAAAAGCAACTTCTATCTCGCTTGCCGCATGCGTGATAACCCATTTTTCGCGCTGATAGTCGGTGCTAAACAGCGGTGCCAGCCGCTGTTGCAACTGGTCCACCGCCAGTCCGTGCGGCCAGATATCCGCCGGCAGCAAGCTGATATCCAGTTCAGGACCCGGCAAAGGGATATTATATTCAGGATGCTGATGTAAACCGCCGATAATTTTACCTGCGGTCTTGGCCGTCATCTCATAACATTCGTTGTTGCCGCGCACCCGCAGGCCCACGCCGTGACCCCGCAGCTCAAGTTCATCGGTGTCGAAATAAATATTAATCAAATGCTGGGGGGCATGGTGGGTCCCACCATAGGCGGAAACGCGTTCGGCCAATGACGCCACCGCATCAGGATGAACAATGAATTTTATTTCTGTTTCTTCACTCATAACCTAGGCCACATCCATAGTTGCTGAACGAGTAGTCACCGTACGAGAGCGCACGCTTCGCGTCGCCATCAGCTTACCGAACAGTACGCTAAGCCCACGTACGGGTCCTTTCCGAGAACATAATCATCGCCTTAATGCTTGATATGAACAAGTTGGAAATAATTGGAAAGCAAAGTTAGTAAGATAGTTCCCATTTCTGTTTATGCATTGCGTCGTCAAACTGATCCCTCTACTATCGTTCAACATTTGATAAAAACGACGGAACTATGCACAAATTACGCCATATTTGCTTCGCGTTATTGAGTCTAAGCTTCGCCGCTAGCACTCACGCGGATGAAAAACGCTATATCTCCGATGAGCTCATCACCTATATCCATAGTGGGCCAGGAAATCAGTTTCGCATTGTCGGTACCCTAAATTCCGGAGAAGAGGTGGAACTGCTCGGCGTCAACGACGCGAATAGCTACGGGCAGATCCGCGATACCAAAGGGCGAACCGCCTGGATCCCGCTGGATCAGCTGAGCGACCAACCCAGCCTGCGCGTCAAGGTGCCCGCGTTACAACAGCAGGTGCAAACGCTGACGCAAAAACTCAATACCATCGACGCCAGCTGGAATCAGCGCACGGCGGAAATGCAAAAGAAAGTCACCGCCAGTGACGGCACGATTAAGGGTTTGCGCGACGAGAATCAAAATCTCAAAGACCAGCTGGCCGGCGCGAAGAAAAAAGTGGACGCAGTGGCGGTACAGCTGGATGACAAACAGCGTGCCATTATTATGCAATGGTTTCTGTATGGCGGAGGGGTAGCCGGCGTCGGCCTCGTCCTGGGCCTGTTGTTGCCCCACGTGATTCCGCGCCGCAAAAAAGATAATCGCTGGATGAACTGAGGCCGAATTGCCTCATGCCAGCGTTAACGCCTGATTGGATAAAACCACGCAGCCTACGCGCCCGCGTCTCGTAAGATATCGGATATACTCAATAGATGGCGGCTACACTGATGCTAGGCAAGGAGTTTTTATCGTGAAAACGTATTTGGTCGGCGGCGCGGTTCGCGATGGCTTATTGCATTTGCCGGTGCGGGAGAAAGATTGGGTGGTGGTCGGATCGACCCCCGACGAGCTGCTGGCCAAAGGATATCAGCAGGTGGGCAAGGATTTCCCGGTATTTCTACACCCGCGCTCGCGGGAAGAATACGCGCTGGCGCGCACCGAACGCAAATCCGGCCAGGGGTATGCCGGTTTTACCTGCTATGCGGCGCCGGACGTTACCCTTGAGCAGGATCTGCTGCGCCGCGACTTAACCCTCAACGCCATTGCTCAAGACGAAAACGGCGAACTCATCGATCCGTTCGGCGGCCAGTTGGATATTGAGCAACG
>JAATGH010000298.1 GCA_015654745.1 Enterobacterales bacterium | reverse complement strand
GCGATCTGTTTGGCGCCGGTAAAATGTTCCTGCCGCAGGTGGTTAAGTCCGCCAGGGTGATGAAGCAGGCTGTCGCCTATTTGGAACCCTTTATCCAGGCGGGTAAAGAGCAGAAAAAAGCGGCGGGCAAAGTGCTGCTGGCGACGGTAAAAGGCGATGTCCACGATATTGGTAAAAACATTGTCGGCGTAGTATTACAGTGTAATAACTACGAGATTATTGACCTGGGCGTGATGGTTTCCATGGATAAAATTTTGAAAACCGCCAGGGAACGTAATGTAGATATCATTGGTTTATCCGGATTAATTACCCCGTCCCTGGATGAGATGGTAAACGTTGCCAAAGAAATGGAGCGCCAGGGATTTACCCTGCCGCTGCTGATTGGCGGCGCAACGACCTCCAAGGCCCACACGGCGGTTAAGATCGAAAAGAATTACAGCGGCCCGACCATTTACGTGCAAAACGCTTCGCGTAGCGTAGGCGTCGTCGCCGCACTGTTATCGGATACGCAACGGGATGATTTTGTCATGCGCATCCGCAAAGAGTACGACACGGTGCGTATCCAGCATGGTCGTAAAAAACCCCGAACCCCTCCGGTAAGCCTGCAAACGGCCCGGGAGAACGATAGTCCGATGGATTGGGAAAACTATACGCCGCCGGTAGCCCATCGTCCGGGTGTCCAATCCGTCACGGCATCTATCGAGACGCTGCGCAACTATATTGACTGGACGCCGTTTTTCATGACCTGGTCGCTGGCGGGCAAATATCCGCGGATCTTGCAGGATGACGTGGTGGGTGAGGAGGCCAGCCGTCTGTTTGCTGATGCCAATGCCCTGCTTGACGAGCTGTCCGCCGGGGGATTATTGAATCCACGAGGCGTGGTCGGGATCTTCCCCGCCAACCGGGTCGGCGATGATATTGAAATCTATCGGGACGAGAGCCGGCGCGAGGTGCTGGCAATCAGCCATCATCTCAGGCAGCAGACAGAAAAAAGCGACTTTTCCAATTATTGCCTGGCGGACTTCGTGGCGCCAAAAGGCAGCGGCAAAGCGGACTATCTCGGTGCGTTTGCCGTGACCGGCGGGCTGGAAGAGGATGCGCTGGCAGCGGCCTATGACGCGCGGCATGATGATTATAACAAGATTATGGTCAAGTCCCTGGCCGACCGGCTGGCGGAGGCGTTTGCCGAGTATCTGCACGAGCGGGTACGCAAAGTCTATTGGGGCTATGCGCCCAATGAAAATCTGAGCAATGATGAGCTGATTCGCGAAAATTACCAGGGCATCCGCCCCGCGCCGGGCTATCCAGCCTGCCCGGATCATACCGAGAAAGCGACAATTTGGCGGCTACTGAACGTTGATGAGACCGCCGGCATGCGCCTTACCGAGTCCTATGCCATGTGGCCCGGCGCGTCGGTATCGGGATGGTATTTTAGTCACCCGGACAGTAAATACTATGCGGTGGCGCAAATCCAGCGTGATCAAGTAGAGGATTACGCCCGGCGTAAAAATATGCCGATTGATGAAGTTGAGCGCTGGCTGGCGCCTAACCTGGGTTACGATGCCGATTAGCATCAC
Organism: Enterobacterales bacterium; assembly: GCA_015654745.1. Taxonomy (GTDB): domain Bacteria; phylum Pseudomonadota; class Gammaproteobacteria; order Enterobacterales; family Enterobacteriaceae; genus Acerihabitans. The sequence continues at coordinate 1,667 of JAATGH010000298.1, read as the reverse complement.
GCCTACCGCCTACCGCTTAAAGGCAATCTATCTGGATTGCCTTTTTTATTAGCCTCATTTTAGATCATCCCCTAGCCGTAATAATATATTTCTGTATCCCAATGTGACGAACGGTTTAGATTTGTTCATAATTCACCTGTGCCTAAATGAGAATCAGCTTCGTTTAATCTACATTATTATTTTATATTTAATTATTACTCTTTAATAAGAAAGGATGTTAAGTGTTTTAGCAACAAGAACCACCCCGCAGGCGAGAAATAACGGATATAACATATTAATAATTAAGCATAGATCTTTGCAAATTATCGATCGGCTCGATACCAATGGCCGACAAAAGAGAACTAACTATTTGCGTGAGCTTGATGAACAATATATGTCTTGGGGATATAGGGTTCATTATCAGAAACGGCCGATTATAGCCCATCGTTATCGAGGGGAAACCGTAACGGATATCAATCAGCGGATATATAGAGATACCCCAATGTGGCATTCATCGGTGAATAACCACGCCCTCCTGATAAGGAGGGAGATAAGCCTTAAACGGTCCTTCATCTGGGGATAATGGCGTTTTAACAGCGAAGGGGAGAAGTTATGAACCAGCATGAACAAAAGCTATTTTTGGCGACGTTAGTGGCGGCGTTCAGATCAACTCAGCTTTATATGAAAAGAAACTACCTACCGGGTAAAGCCCTGGGAAAGGAGGCGCCACCCTCTTAGGTGCGGATCGCCGGCGGTCCACTCATTGCGTCCTGGGCATGCTTCACTACTCCGCCTCGACATTGATATGCAGAGTATCGTAACGCCAGTATTCCAAATCGCAATCGATGATGCGTCCGTATTGGTCGCGGTTGATCCGGGTAATAAACAGCGCGGGGCTATTATCCGCCACCTTTAGCGCTTGTGATGCCGACGCCGGAAATGTGGTCGGCAACATGGCAAACCGCACTTTTCCATAATGAATGCCATAGCGGGTAGCGTAGAGCTCAGTGAGTGATGAGGTCAGGTCCTCGAGTAAAATACCCGGGAAATAGGCCGGGTTAAGATAGTGCTCAACGTATAGCACCGCTCTGCCGTCAATACGCCTTAACCGGCGAATGCAAAACACTTGTAGGTGTGATGGCAATTCCAAAAGAGTGTAAATATCCTCCGGCCCGATAATTTCCGCTGCATCCAGCACTTCGGTGGCGGGTTTTCTACCCTGCTCGCGAACCATGGCATGGAAATGACTGCGCTGGAGTGGGTTATAGTTAATCCTCGGTGGACAAACAAACCAACCCCTACGCTCCTCGCGATAAATCTTTCCTTGGCTTTCCAGTTGTCCCAGCGCTTCACGCAGCGTGATCCTGGTGGTGGCAAACTGGCCGCTCAAGATCCGCTCGGCGGGCAGACGATCGTTATGACCTAATTCTCCGCGTTCAATCCAGCCGGAAATTGCCTGGCAAATGGCGGTAACGGCGGTTTGCCGGGACAGGCCGTCACGGAATAATGCTTCATTATGCAGCATTTTGTTTACTCTTCTGCATGTTCACGGTGCACATTTTTATCTTCGTCGCGATCAACCTCGTCTTCGCCTCCGCCGGCGCCCTGCTCATCCCGTGGATCGACCTCATCACCCGCGTCATGGGCCTCGTGCTCATCGTGATGGGACTGGTCTTCAGCGGCCACTT
>JAATGH010000353.1 GCA_015654745.1 Enterobacterales bacterium | reverse complement strand
CCGCCACGATAGCGATGATCATTGCCAGGGTGGCATTGCCCTTTAGCGCGTTAAAAATAAACGGCATAGCCGACGGCAGGCGCAGCACCCACAGGGTGCGGCCCGGCGTCGCGGCATAGCAGTACATCAACTCGCCTTCCATCTTATTCGCCGCCGATAAGCCCGCCAGGGTACTCACCAGCGCCGGGAAAAAGGTCACCAACACAATAACCGCCGCTTTGGACGGCCAGTCAAAACCAAACCACATCACCATGATCGGCGCGACGCCCACCAGCGGGATGGTACTGGAGAGGTTGGCTAGCGGCAGCAGCCCGCGCTGCAGAAAAGGGAGCCGGTCAATCAGTAGCCCAACCGCGATTCCCAGCCCGCTGCCCAACACATAGCCTACCAGTACCGATTTCACTACGGTTTGCACCACATCGCCCGTCAGCAACCGGGCATTGTCAAACAGCGCCACCGCGATATCCACGGGCGCCGGCAGCAGCACCTGCGGCACCGCGAAAGCGCTCACCAGCAGTTGCCAAAAATAGAGCACCCATAAACCAAAGAGCGCCGCCACCCCCTCCGCCGGCAGTGCCGGTCGGGAGAGTACCGCCAGACGTTGTACGCCGACCACGCACAGGCAGGCCAGGGCACACACCGCCAGCCAGAATTGGCTACCGCCCTCGCTCATTAGCGCCGGTCGCATGACCTGCGTGGCGGCCAACAGAGTCCACAAGATAAAAGTCGCCAACGCCGCCGGATGGCGTGCGAACCGTAGGGCAAACAGCGCCCCCGCCAACAGCAGCCCATGCACCAGCAGCAGCCGAACGCTTTGGCCTCCCTGGCATAAGGCCAACAGTACCAGGATCAGGGCAAACAGCAGCGCCAGGCCGCCGGGATAAGACTTGGGCATGATTTAGCGCCTCCCTTGATAACGCCGCATAACGCCGTATTCGGCGGCGCTCACCAGTCCGGTGAGTACCACCCCCAGTAATGACGCCATGACCAGCGCCGCCCAAATTTGCAGCGTATTGCCATAATAGGACCCCGTCAGCAGACGGGCTCCGAGCCCGGCCTGGGCCCCGGTAGGCAGTTCCGCCACCATGGTGCCCACCAGGCCGCTGGCGATGGCCACCCTAAGCGCGGGAAACAGGAACGGCAGCGCCGCCGGCAGCCGCACCATCCAGAAGGTGTCGATACGGCTGGCGGCATAGGTGTACACCAGCTCCATTTCCAACCGCTGTGGTCCGCGCAGGCCCTGTACCGCCGCGATGGTCACCGGAAAAAAGCATAAATACATGGCAATAGTGGCTTTGGGCAGCAGGCCGGTGATACCCAGACTGCCGAGAATGATCAGCACAATTGGCGCAATAGCCAGTACCGGCACGGTCTGTGATGCCACAATCCAGGGCAGTAACGCTTTGTCGAGCGTAGGTGAATGCACGATACAGATTGCCAGCACCAGGCCGAACAGCACGCCCAACGCAAAACCGGTCACCGCGGCGCTGGCGGTAACGGCAGTGTGCAGCAATAGATTGCGCGGCGACGTCACGGGGTAATGGGTCAGACTGGTCCAGATCTCCAGCAGGATCTGATGCGGCGCCGGCAATATGGGCCGCGGCAGGCTTAAGGTGGTGGTGATAAGATCCCAGGCCCCCCATTGACCCCGGGGCGCCAAGGTACGATCGATAGCGCCATGGGCGTTGAGGGCTATGGCCAGCATATACCAGCATAGCAGTCCAGCCGCCGCCACCGCCGCCACCGGCACCGTGTGGTTGCGCAATATCAGGATCATTCGTGGCCCTCCACCAGCGCTTCGCGCACTTCGCGCGCCAGCCGCAGAAACTCCGGCGTGTCCCGCAGGGAAAAAGGCCGTTCTAGGGGTAACGGAGACTCAATCACCTTCACGATGCGCCCCGGCCGTGGCGACATGACCACGATGCGGGTCGACAGATAGATCGCCTCGCTAATGGAGTGGGTAACAAAAACCACGGTCCGTTTTTCACTGGCCCACAGAGCCTGCAATTGTTGGTTAAGGTTGTCGCGGGTCAGTTCGTCCAGCGCGCCGAAAGGTTCGTCCATCATCAGGATTTTCGGGGAAAATCCGAGCGCGCGGGCAATGGATGCGCGCTGCTGCATGCCGCCGGAGAGCTGCCAGGGATATTTCTTTTCAAAACCACTCAAGCCCACCCGTGCCAGCTGTTCGCGGGCAATCTCCTCGCATAACAGCGGCGGTTTGCCCTGTATTTGCAGCGGCAGCATTACATTTGACAACACGGTGCGCCAAGGCAGCAGCACCGGGGCCTGGAACACGTAGCCATAGGCGCCCGCCCGTCGGGCTTCGGCGGGGGACATTTCATTCACCACCACGTCGCCGGAGGTGATGGGCTCCAGATCGGCTATCACCCGCAGAAGAGTGGTCTTGCCACAGCCTGAAGGTCCGATCAGCGAAACAAACTCGCCCTGGCGGATAGTCAGATTGATATTTTTCAGCGCGTGTACCGGGCGATCCGCCGCCGGGTAGATCACATTGGCATCGCGTACCACGATCACCGGACGGGCGGCCACGGCCGCCGGACGGGAAAACGGGCGCGTCGGTTCGTCAGCTATAGCGATTGAATTCATATCCCCTTCCTATCTGAATATTTTCTGACTGTATGGTTAGGTTTTCAGACAGAACCATGCCAGTTCCGTGCCAATCTGAAAATCTGGCGCATTTTGGTTATTTACCGCATGATCCGCCCTTTTTTGCCGCCGTTCATGGCTATTTTGGTGCAGACTTATTTTCTTGGCGCTTGGTAATGGGGCAATACCCCTACTGTCCATACTGATAAAGCGGTCGGTGAGAGACCGACCGTCCGACTATGACGATAGGCTTATTGTCGACAAGGCCCGATCAATAATCTCCAGGCCCCGGCGCGCCTCGTCGGCGGTTATGATGCAGGGCGGCACCACATGCAGTCGGTTCTCCGCCACGAACGGCAGCAGACCGGCGTTAAGCAAAGACGCTTTGAATCCGGCCATCGCGGCGGCGCAGAGCGGTTGACGGGTGGCGCGATCGCTAACCAGCTCGATGGCGTAAAATACCCCGAGGCCGCGCACTTCCCCTATCACCGGGTGTTTATCCTGTAGCGCCTTCAGGCCGGGCGCCAAAACCTGCTCACCGATGGCGGCGGCGTTTTCACACACTTTCTCTTGTGCCATGACATCCAGGGTGGCGACGATAGCCGCCATCGCCAAAGGATGACCGGAGTAGGTCAGTCCTCCCGGGAACAGCCGTTCGTTGAAATGCTCGGCAATCGCATGGGGGATCACTACCCCGCCAGCCGGGACATAACCGGCGGAGATCCCTTTGGCGAACGTAATCAGATCCGGCTTGACGTCATAATTTTCAAACGCGAACCACTTGCCGGTACGCCCCATGCCCGTCATGACCTCATCAAGAATCATCAGGATGCCGAATTCGTCGGCCAACGCCCGCACGCCTTTCAAATACCCCGGCGGCGGCGTCAGGATACCGGCGGTGCCCGGAATGGTCTCCAATAGGATGGCGGCAATACTGTTCGGCCCTTCACCCTCGATAATCCGGCGCAAATGGAATAATGCGCGTTCGCACTCTTCCTGTGGATTGGCCGCCATAAACTCGCTGCGATACGCATAGGGGGTGAAAAAATGCACATGGCCACGGGCATATTCATTGGGCTGGCGGCGCCAGTCTCCGGTAGCGCAGATGGCGACGCCGGTATTGCCGTGGTAAGAACGATAAGCGGACAGCACCTTGTCGCGACCGGTATACAACCGCGCCATACGGATGGCATTCTCATTGGCGTCTGCGCCGGCATTGGTGAAAAAGACCTTACTGAACCCGGCGGGCGCACGCTCGATAATTCGCTTCGCGGCCTCGCCCCGCGCCAGGTTGGCGGTGGCGGGAGCAATGGTCACCAAGCTTTCGGCCTGCGCTTGAATCGCGGCGACGACCTTCGGATGTTGATAGCCGAGATTGGCGTTGACCAATTGGCTACTAAAATCCAGATAGCTATTCCCCTCATAATCCCACAGACGGCAAGCTTCACCGCCCGCGATGACCAGCGGATTTAAATTCCCCTGCGTCGACCAGGAATGGAACACATACTGTCGATCCAACCGGCGCACGTCATCATTGGTCAACCCCTGGGGCTGCTTAATTATCGAAGCCATGGTTTTATCCTTAACGGTAATCTGTCTGATCGGACCCGCGGTGCGATTGCGCCCGACCCCTCGGTTGCATTCAGACTAGGGACAAATGCCCGCGGTCCGATAGAGCCAGTTTCAGGGGAATCGCTGGCCAGGGCGCAACCGGCCGGGTCGGGGCAGCTGTCACACCATTGGGCGCCAACTGGCCCTATGGCCAATGAGGTCATGGTTCGTAAGATAGCGGTCAACATCACGCAACGGAAACAAGAATCATGGCAATGACAAATACGGTATTTATCACCGGCGCAACCTCGGGTTTTGGCCGTGCCACCGCCCGGGTATTCGCCGCCGCCGGCTGGTCGGTCATTCTTACCGGCCGCCGCACCGAGCGGCTCGAGGCGCTGGCGGATGAATTGAGCAGCCAATGCCCAGTCTGGTTCGGCACCCTGGACGTACGTGACGCCGCCGCCGTGCAAAAGCTGGTCGCCGACCTACCGGAAGGTTTTCGCAACGTCAAAGCGCTTATCAATAATGCCGGTTTGGCGCTGGCTCCTCAGCCAGCCCAGCAGGTGGCGCTGGAAGATTGGCATGTGATGATTGACACCAATATCAAGGGGTTGGTCAACGTGACCCATACTCTACTGCCGACGCTGATTGCCACCGGCAAAGGCGCCAGTATCATCAATATCGGCTCCATCGCCGGTCAATGGCCCTACCCCGGCAGTCATGTCTATGGGGCGTCCAAAGCCTTCGTCAAGCAGTTCAGTTACAACTTGCGTTGTGATCTGCAAGGTACCGGCGTGCGCGTGACCGACCTGGCGCCGGGCATTGCCGAAACCGAATTCACCCTGGTGCGCACCAAGGGCGATCGGGCGGCCAATGATAAACTCTATCGCGGTACCACGCCGTTAAGCGCCGAGGATATTGCCGAGCAGATCTTTTATGTCGCCACCCTGCCCGATCACATGAATATCAACCGACTGGAAGTTATGCCGGTGCGCCAGGCATGGTCGTCATTCGCCATCGACCGCGACTGACTTTTTCGCTTAAACGCCGCTGATGGTTCAATGCGCCCGGCGGCAATGCCATGGATTAACGGTTATTTCCCCCTCGAGGCTTATTCCGGCATGTTAATTGCGTGCTTGTGATGACCACAGCGCCTTGAGCGGGGAGACAGCCCATGATTCTTCATCGTTTGCATATCGAATTCATTGCCGGCAAAAGCCTGCAGGATCAGTTACGCCAAGGGCTGGTATCCGCTATTCTGGCCGGCATTTTCCCAGCGGATGAGCCGCTGCCTTCCTGCCGTAAGCTGGCGCTGCAGCTCAGGATTTCCCGTAATACCGTGGCATTGGTGTTTGAGCGCCTGCAAGAGGACGGCTACCTGGTGAGCCGGCCTCGCAGCGGCTATTATCTGCACCCTGCCTGGTGCCAGCCGGAAGGCGGCGCCCTGCCCTATGACGATCCGGCCCCGGCCCCACAAGCACCAGAGTGGAGCGAACGCTTTAAGATTTGCCCCAGCAATTATCAGGCTAGCCTGAAGCCGGCGCGTTGGATGAACTACCCTTTTCCGTTCATTTATGGTCAGCCGGATATCACTCGCTTCCCCTTGGAGCAGTGGCGTGAGGTGTCACGCAAAATGTACAGCTGCCAGCGCGATAAACACTGGCTGCGCGATCAGATTGATCAGGACGTGCCGGAGCTGATTGAACAAATTCGCCAACGTATACTGCCTAAACGCGGCATTATCGCCCGTGCCGAAGAGATTCTGGTTACCCAAGGCTCACAGAATGCCTTGTATATGATAGCCCGGCTGCTGTTCAATCAGCAGACCCGGGTGGCGGTGGAAAATCCCATGTACCGCGAGGCGATCAACGCCTTTGCGCTGCAGGGCAGCACCATCGTGCCGCATACCCTGGATGATGAGGGAATCTGCCTGACGGAACAGTCGGAAAACTGCGACTATTTTTATGTTACGCCCAGCCACCAGGCCCCCACCGGCATCGTCATGAGCAGCGCGCGCCGTCATCAGCTGCTGGCCCTGGCCCGGACGCACGATCGGGTCATCATTGAGGATGATTACGACTCGGAAACCAACTTCGATCCCCATCCACAGCCGGCGCTTAAAGCCCGTGACACCGATGGGCGGGTGATTTACGTCGGCAGTCTGTCCAAGGCCTTGTCACCCGGCCTCAGGCTTGGGTATATGGTCGCGCCGGCGGAACTGATTGATGAGTTACGCCCGCTGCGGCGCTTGATGTATCGCCATCCGCCCACCACCATTGCCTATCAGATGGCGCAGTTTTTGGCCCTCGGCCATTACGAATCCTATCTCAAACGCTATCGGGAAGATTCTGCCAAGCGTTGGGCCTTGCTTGACCAGGCGCTGGATCGCTGGCTACCCGAAGCCGCGCGCAGCGCCGCCAGCAATCATGCCAACGCGTTCTGGGTGCAGATGCCTCCGGGTATCAATAGCGAACATCTAGCCTGGCGCGCCGCCCACGCCGGGGTGTTGATTGAACCGGGACACTCCCATTTTCTCGGCGAGCAGGCGCCGATGAACTATTTCCGGCTGGGGTTCCACGCGATCCAGCCCGCGCGCATTGATACCGGCATCGCCCGCCTGGCCGACGCCTTGCACGGGCGTCCATCCCGAGACATCAGCTTGGCGTTGGCCGACGTCGCACCGGCCCATATCGCCACGCGCTAGGGTGCCGCTACCCTTAACGAATATCCCGATATTCGGACGTGGCCGGCTTATTGCGCACCGCTTCGGACATAAAGTTTGCCACATAACGTACCGCGGTGGTCATAAAGCCCTCTTCTTTCAGGCGACGCGCCGATGTCTCCATGATCAGCCCTAAATCGAATTTTACCCGCCCCTCTCCGGCCAGGCGACGGGCTATATTGGTATCCTCGCCATAAAACGCGATGGATTTATCGAACCCGTCGATGCGCAACAACGCCGGTCTACTGGCGGCAAAATTTCCGCCTACCGCCATATAGCGCGTGATCCGGTAGGTCGGTTTGGCCAGCAATAGCCAATAGAGCTCCACCATGACGCTTTTCACCCCCGGCAAATCGAAATAACGATACGGCCCGCTGAGGCAAACCAGATGCGGATCCTGCTCAAAGGCCGCCAGCACCTTACCGACCCAGCCGGGCGGCATGCGCGTATCGGCGTCGATAAAGGCCAGAATTTCGCCGGATGCCGACTCAAGCCCCCGCTGGCGGGCATGGGTCAGCCCTTTGATGGGTTCGTACACCACGCGAACCTGTTCAAAACCGCCGGCGATCGCCGACGTTCGGTCGGTACTGGCGTTATTGACGACAATAATCTCAAACTCTCCCGATGTTGCGTGCGCCGCCAGGTCTTCGATCGCGCATTGTAGACAGGTCGCAAGATACAACTCTTCGTTATAAGCAGGAATGATTAAACTGAGTTTCACAATTATGCTCCTGAAATACGCGACATCCGCTCGGGCACCGCCAGACTGGCCTCGTGATAAATGTCTTCCCAGCGACTTGTCACCGTGGTGATAGAAAAATCCTTGGTCTTGCGGGCCCCGTGCCCACCCATTTGTTTACGCAACGTCGGCGCGCGTAGCAAAAACGTCAGCCGGCGGGCAAAATCTTCCTCATTTCCCGGTTGAGCCAGAAAACCCGATTGTTCATCGATATATTCCGGCAGCGCGCGCCAATCGGCACCCACCACCGGCAGGCCCGCGCTCATGGCCTGAATCAATACCATGCTTTGTGTTTCAGACGTGCTGGCGATAGCAAAGACTTCCGCTGCATGAAAAACGTCTGCCAGCGTGGCTTTATCCAGTGTACCGGCAAACCTGACGCGCCCCGCCACGCCCAACGCGTTCGCCAGCGCCCCAAGACGCCGCCGGGCGGAACCGTGTCCCGCCAGCACCAACATGACATCCGGCACCGCCTTGGCAATCAGCGGCACCGCACGGATCAACACATCAATATTTTTTTCGTCCGCCAGCCGTCCGGCATAGATAATGGTGGCGTCACTGAAACCATAAACCCGTTTTAGCGCTGCGCGGTGGACGTCCGTAACGGGGTGAAAACAGGTGGTATCTATCGGATTGGAGACGACGCGGTGGGGGCGGCGCAGTCCGAACGCGCACATTTCGTCAATGACCGAATGTGACGGCCCGGTCACCAAGGCGCAGTGGTTGTAATAGCGAGTGACCGCCCGGACGCTGACTCTGCTGAAAAAATGGGCGGAAAAGGGCGAATAGGCGCCAAACTCGCCAATAGCCCAATGATTGGTCCCGATAAGCGGAATGTTAAGATGATGCGCCGCACTCAGCGCTTCGAGGCCGGCGCCAAAAAAAGTATTGGTGTGGATAATATCCGGTGCGAAAGGAATCAACTGACGCCAGCGCCACCCGGTCGGTACCAGCAAACGCGACTGCCCGCTAGAGCTGGGTACCGGCAGCGCGAAAAGCCGTCGGATCTCGACGTTTTTTCCCAAATCGACTTCACTGTCCGGTACGCCGGCAAGCGTGAAATCATGTTTGGCCGCCCGAGGCGCGAAAATAATAACGTTATGACCGCGGCTGCCCAACTCCCGGCAGGTGGACAACACCGAGTCTTGAATGCCCCCCAACTCCGGATAAAAACTGTCGGTAAATACCGCAATACGCATCAGAGTCTCCTCTGGAATGGCTTGTCCCGGTAAACCTTACTCTCTGGATATGACAGGAATTTTACGCTATATTCCCAGCCGCTGAACAAAAGCATACGGCGAATAAGGCCGTTATTTCGTACGACGTTTCACATAATCAGGCGTTGTCTATCCACCCATCAATGTCGCGCCGGTAGCGATGGTAGCGCTAAAATATAGAATCAATTGCCCGGTATATTTTGCGGTATCAAAATATAATGCGCGATTTAGTTAGTATTTATTATGTTATCGTGTATAGGTTAATGCACCGCAACGATTTCCAGCACCCCATTAATAATAAACTGCACCCCCACACATACCAGCAAAAAACCCATTAGCCTCGATATGGCTTCTATACCGCTTTTACCCATTAAACGCATGATGACGCCAGAACCATTCAAGCAGATCCACAGAATAATAGAAATAGTGGCGAAGGTCAGCGCGGGGCTGACCATCAGCACCCAGCTTTCAAAGCCCAACGAATTATCTTTTAACGTGGATACCGAACTGATAATCATAGCGATAGTACCGGGCCCCGCGCTACCGGGCATGGCTAGCGGCACAAACGCAATACTTTCTGAACCCTCATGCAGCATTTCTTGATGTTTGGCATCGACGATGGACGATTTTTCATGCTTGGGGTGGGGAAATAGCATGCGAAAACCGATGAAGGCAACAATGAGTCCCCCGGCAATACGCAGACCCGGGATGGATATGCCAAAGGTGTTCATCACCAGTTGACCGGCGTAAAAGGCGATGATCATGATGAAAAAGACATACACCGATGCCATCAACGCCTGGTGTTTGACCTCTTTATAGGTCATGTTGCCGGAAAGGCTTAATAAAAGCGCCACCGAGGTTAACGGATTAACCAAGGGCAAGAGCAAAACCAGACCCAAGGTTACTGCTTGCAACAGTTGGGAAAGTCCTAGCATGTGCGTACCTCAGGGATAATAAAAGCAGACGTCGGGTAGCTTATCATGAAAATTTCAACAAGACATTCAATGGTAAGTGCACGTATTTGATGGCCATGGTTATCAGCGTCGGCTCAGGGTGTATACCCACTCAATTAGCATGCGCCAAGGTGAAATAGGCCTGAGTGAAACGGTTACCCGGCACCGCCGATAAATTACTGCCTCCGCGTTAAGAATAAAAAAGCCGGAGCAGCGCTCCGGCCTGATAGACAATAAAAGTTAAACGTGTTCAATTTTTTTACTGGCTTGCATGCCGTCGGCCAGTTCGATAGCGATTTTTTTCGGTTTCTCCTCTTCGGGAATATCCTGTTCCAGATTGACCTCAAGCAATCCATTGTTCAGTTTGGCGCTGTTAACCTTGGTTCCACGGTTAATGCTGAACTGAAGCGAGAAATTGCTGCGGCTGATACCCTGATGGACCCAGTTTTCCTTTTCAGCTTTGTGATCTTCTTCGTGTCGCCCTTCTATGACCAATTGGCCGTTTCTGGTGCTTACGTCGAGCTCCGATTCGCGATAGCCGGGTACGCTCACCGATATGGTGTAGTGGTTATCCCCCTTTTTGACGATGTCGTAAGAAGGTGTATTGGCTACCGGGATGTCACCCGTCAGTCTGCTGAACAACTTGTCGATTTGATTGAAACGATCGGTAAGCAGCGAGTCGCTGAACGAAGGGATAAGTGAAAAAGGATGTGCGATCATGGCTAATCTCCTGAATAAACAAAAGTTCAACCTTTTACCCGGATTACGTTAATCCTCACCCTATAGCTGGGGTCGCAGGTAATGTTTTCAAGGTCGCGCGAAAAAAATTTTTGCGCCCCACGCCTTATCCTCAGCCCATCATGATGTTCAACACTTCGCCGGGAGACAGGCGGCCCACGCCAGCGCCGCGATTAGAGCGCCTTGCGCAGAGTGATGTTGATTCGGTGCGGCCCAACCAGGGAATGGTATCCCTCCTTGACCGGCATAATGCCGTGGAAGCATAGCCGCGACGGTCCCCCCCATACCACCACATCACCATGGGCCAGTGGAACACGCCGGGCAGGGTCGCCGCGGCGCAAACCGCCAAATTGAAATACCGCCGGCAGGCCGAGCGATACCGAGACGATCGGCGCATCAAAATCGCGCTCGTCTTTATCCTGGTGTAAAGACAATTTGCTGCCGGGATCGTAACGGTTTATCAGGCATGAGTCCGGTATAAACGGCGCGAACCCGGCCTGTCGCGAGGCCTCATCGGCCAGGGCCAATAGAATATCGGGAATCGGCGGCCAGCGTTGCCCGCTGCGCGAGTCGCGTTCTGAGTAGCGATAGCCACGGTGGTCACTGGTCCAGCCGTTGCCGCACCAGCTCATCGCCACCGACATGACAAATCCCCCCGGGGTGGTCAAGTGTCGCCAGGGTACCTGGGCAATCACGCCGTTGACCGCCGCCAGCAGCTCAGGACCATGGTCGCGCACGAACCCGTGCATCACCACCGCTCCGGGACCAAGCTGTTCGCGCCACGGCGGCGGCGGCGAGTCTTCAAAAAGATCGATAGTCATCGCTGAACCTGTATAAATGAACAGTATTCATTCTAGCGTGCCGCTGATGATTGTCCAGCTACCGACGACGAGTTTTAAACAAAAACCGGAACACGGTCTATGTAGGTAAGCGCCACCTATATAAGTTAGGGCGCGAGAGCAATACAAAAGAAGTCAACTCAGGGCACGCGCACCGGCGTACCGCATACTAATATCTGATTTTTGCGGTCTGATGGCACTGAAAGTTCATGCTGCCCGCTGCCCATGCCACGGCCTCCTCGAGTCGGGCGCGTCCCCTGCGGCCGATATCCATGTTGGCCCGACACCTGCTGTTTTATTCGATGCGGAATGCCGCCTCGATAAGCGTACGGCGCTGTGCCGGGGAATAGTCAAGCCACGCATTTTTACTGTTGGATTTATTCAGGCCGATCGCCAATTCCTCATGGCTGAGCGGCAGATCGTCCTGCCAGAAAGGAGCGACGGCATGGCGGGTGATAACGTCCATCAAATACCGCTCCGGGCCACTCTGCGCCTGAGGGAACAGCCGCTCGGACAACTCGGCCATCAGCGTCCGCTGCCGCGGCTGTCCACTTTCGGCCAACAGCGCCAAAAACGGCAGCAACAGGCGTCCGCACACTTGCCCATGGTGGTAAGCACGCAAGGCGCCGATTTCGCCCGCGATACCATGAATCACCCCCAGTCCCGCCATGCTTAGGGTCAGCCCGCCCAGGTAGGACGCTTGCATTATGGCTTCACGGGCTCCGTCGCTACGGTTGAGCTCCGGCCAGGCATGCAGGAAAAGACGCATACCGGTCAGCGACATCTCGCGCGACAGGCTGCTGGCGGTTTTGGAAAGATAGGATTCGAACAAATGGGTGAACGCATCAATGGCGCAAAAGGCCGAAACCCGATCCGGCGCTCCCGCCAACAGTTGCGGATCGAGCATGGCCACCTGAGGCACCATATTGGGGTGGCGCAGGGAGGCCTTGACCTTAGCGATCCTGGTGTCGGTGATGACCGCGTTTTGCGTCGCTTCGCTACCGGTGCCGGCGGTGGTGGGGATGGCAATCAACGGCAACATTGACCCGCTCAATCGGCTATCGCCCACTTTTTCCATATAGCGCAAGGTAGGCAACGGATGCTCCGCCAGGGCGGCAAACGCCTTGGCGGCATCCAGCACGCTGCCGCCGCCGATAGCCACCACGCGGCGCACGTTACCGCGCCAGCGCGCCACCCATCGATCAACGTCCTCAGGCGAGGCTTCATGGCCAACGACCTCGGTGCCGACCAGCCAGGGCGACAGCGCCGGCGCCAACTCCGCATACACGCCGCCGCCAAGAAACGAGCGGCAGCTAAACAGCAGCGTCGGTTCTGGTTCAGCTGCCAGCAAAGGGATGAGATGACTGATACTGCCGGCGCCAAACCAGGTTTGCCGGTTGGCGATCATCAGGCTGCTGCTCATATTCGCTCCTGTTGGTATCTATCACATCGGAGAGAAAATATTACCCGGTTCAAGCTTGGAAATCTTGCCGTCATCATTGGAAATGAGCACATAATTGCCGCCCATATAGGTCCAGTGACTATTTATCTCCGGCGCGGGAAGATGCCGGGTGCGCCAGTCGGTTATTTCATAGCCCTTAGTCCGATACAAATCAGGCACCACGTCGCCCAGTTTGTATTCCTGTGAATCGAGATAGAAAGACTTAAGCTCATGCGGCTGCGCGGCGGGCACATCGGGTGACGGTTCGGCAGGCGCATTGGAAGACTGCTCGGCAGGCGCATTGGGTGACGGCGTTTCCGGTTGGACCGGCGCCCCGGTCGGCGCCGCAGGCTGAATCTGCCCGTCGGTGCTCGGTTCGGTTTCAGCATAAGCAGAGAGAGACAAGGGCAATGTCCCAAAACATAATATGGCCGCTATCAATGCGGCCTTCGATTTAACCATGGTGTCCGCCAATTTTTTTGCACCTCATTTCTGGTACGTCATCTAGTTGTGATCGTGATAGCGAAAATTATAGACGTTGTCTGCGTTTTCGAGACGCACCATCACGGTATCCGGGCCAGGAGATCGTTATGTCATTCCTCAGCCCAGGCGTTGAAGATAAAGAAATATCTTGCCGGATGTAGTACATTTTTTGTAATGAAACATAACCGCATTCGCCTGCGGTCTGCTGTTATTATTATTGTACTCCCGCTAGGCTTGTCTTATCGTGACCTGCTACTCTCTCAAGACATAAACAGATTATTGACCTTTTCATTCACCCCCCGTGGCCAAGTCCATGGGATAAAGTTGCATGCTACTGACGCACTTTTTTATGAGGAGTTAGTTATGAAAAAGATCGGTATTAATGGCTTTGGCCGTATTGGACGTTTAGTCCTGCGCCGGATTCTGGAAACCCACAGCGAAGTAGAGATCGTCGCGATTAACGATCTGACCTCGCCCAAGGTATTGGCGTATTTATTAAAGCATGATTCGAGCTATCGTAACTTTAGCGGCACGGTAAGCTACACCGATGATGCGATTGTGGTTAACGATAAGAAAATCGCCGTTTATGCTGAAAAAGACGCGAAAAATATTCCCTGGGGGGCGATTGGGGTAGAGATAGTGGTTGAGTCCACCGGCTTTTATACCTCTAGCGAAAAGGCGCACGCGCATTTGGACGCGGGCGCGAAAAAAGTGCTGATCTCCGCACCCGCCGGAGACATGAAAACCGTCGTCTTTAACGTCAATAGCGATACGATCACGCCGGAAGACCAGCTGATTTCCGTCGCGTCTTGCACCACCAACTGCCTGGCGCCGATGGCCAAAGCCCTTAATGACAGTTTCGGCATTAAAGTGGGCACCATGACCACCATCCATGCCTATACCGGAACGCAGTCTCTGGTTGATGGCCCACGCGGGAAAGATCTGCGTGCGGCGCGAGCGGCCGCGCAAAATATTATTCCCCATACCACCGGGGCCGCGAAGGCCATCGGACTGGTGATCCCCGCGCTTAGCGGCAAGCTGAAGGGCCACGCCCAGCGCGTGCAGACGCTTACCGGCTCGGTAACGGAATTGGTGACGGTATTGGAGAAAAAGGTCACCGTTGAGGAAGTCAACGCCGCCGTGAAAAAAACCACCTAAGGTAATGAATCGTTCGGTTATACCGACGAGGAAATTGTCTCGTCGGATATCGTCGGCACGCACTTCGGATCGGTGTTTGACGCCACCCAAACGGAGGTCAGCGAAGCCGGCGATCTGCAGTTGGTGAAAACCGTCTCCTGGTATGATAACGAATACGGCTTCGTTACCCAGCTCGTGCGGGTGCTGGACAAAATCGCCGCGTACTAACAGCGACTAACGCCGGGCTCGGCCGAAGAGAGACAGCGCTTCGGCCGACACGCCCGTGTACACGCCCAGCCCGGTAGCGGGATGGCAACCAAACCAACAACCGTCTTGGAATCAGACCGGCGTGGCCTGGCGCAGCGTCTTTTTGTCTTATCCGGCAATCCTGTCGGGCCAGGGCGTCAACACCTCTACCCCGTCGCCGGTGACTACCACCATATGTTCCCATTGGGCCGAGAGCGAGCGATCTTTGGTCACAACCGTCCACCCATCATGCAAGGTTTTGGTCTGTGCCTTGCCGGCGTTTAACATGGGTTCAATAGTAAACATCATGCCCGTCTTGAGTTTCAGCCCCTCGCCCTGATTTCCATAGTGCAGCACCTGCGGTTCATCATGGTAAATCTGGCCAATACCGTGGCCACAGTATTCGCGCACCACGCTATACCCTTCACGGTGGGCCACCGATTGGATCGCATAACCGATATCCCCAAGCGTTGCGCCAGGCCGCACACTGTTAATCCCCGCCCACATCGCCTCATAGGTAGTATCCACCAGGCGTTTGGCCCAGGGTGCGGGTTCCCCGGCATAGTACATGCGGCTGGTATCGCCATACCAGCCGTCCTTGATTAACGCCACGTCAATATTGACAATGTCCCCTGATTTTAAGGTCTTATCCGAAGGGATGCCGTGGCATACCACATGATTTACCGACGTACAGGTCGTCTTGGTATAACCGTGGTAGCCAATATTTGCCGGTATGGCGCCTTGGACATCGACAATATAGTCATGGCAAATGCGGTCTAATTCATCGGTGGTCACTCCAGGCTTGACATAGGGCACCACCATTGCCAGCACGTCAGCGGCCAGTCGGCCCGCCTCCCGCGCCAGCGCTATTTCAGCGGGAGTTTTAGTGGAAACGGAATGATTCATAGTTGTTCCTCTTTATGGTCGCGGGTTGGCAGCGTCGGTTCAACCTCCTTCAACGCGGCGGCGCGGGATAGGGTAATTCCACCCGATTGTTCCAATTGGATAAGCAGCCGACAGATATCCCGATGCCCCAATTCAGGGTGCAATTCGGCCAACATCCCCACCCGCAGCCAATGCTCAGCCTGCGCATTTATCGATCGGCAAAGCGCGCTGCTGGCGATGCGCAGGCACTCGTGGATGCCATCGGACACTTTTACAATCCCCATGATCGTCCTTATACGGTTTATATACGTTACGTATATTATGCCGTTATCCGCTGTCTGAGATCAACAAAATATGCTGACGGCAAAAAAGGTTTTTAATCAGCGATCATGGCAGGGCTTAAGCCAATGTTTTTTAGGCGGTAAGCCTATCCACGCAAGAATAAAATACGCACGTAAAAACTCACCGCCGCCGGTCCGATTGGGCTAGGATAACGCTTTCTAAGGTTAATAGAATGAGGTGGTTATGGTAGGACCATGGCTAAATAGCGCAGCCATTATCTGCGGTGGGTTGTTGGGAATGTCATTTGCCCGCTATGTTCCGCTACGCTTGCGGGAGGGACTGCCCGCGACCTTCGCTTTGGCATCGATTTCCATCGGTATCGTTATGGTGATTAAAGTCCAAAATATGCCGGCGGTGATCTTCGCGCTGATTTTGGGCACCACGTTAGGTGAGTTACTGTCTTTGGAGTGGGGGGTCAAGTGGGTGGCGGGCAAACTGCAGCGTACTTTATCCAAAGTAGTCAAAACCCGTAGCGCCTTGCCACCGGCGGAATTTGCGCAAAGCTTTACCGCCATGATTGTTCTATTTTGCGCCAGCGGGCTGGGCATTGTCGGCGCATTAACCGAGGGTCTCAATGGCAATTATCAGTTGCTATTGGTGAAATCGATTATGGACTTTTTTACGGCCATGATTTTTGCGATTTCGCTTGGCGGCCTACTGGTGGTGGTCGCTATTCCGCAGTTGCTGGTACAGAGCACGTTATTTGGACTGGCTTTGTGGATAATGCCGTATATGGATCAGGGGGCGTTCGCGGATTTCTCGGCCTGCGGCGGCATCATCATGGTGGCGGTAGGGCTACGCATTGCCCAGATTAAAATATTTGCCGTAGTGAATTTTTTGCCGGCGCTGCTGTTTGTGGTGCCGTTGTCCTATGGCTGGCGCGCGCTGATAGGCTAGACGGGTATCCCGCCCTGACTGATAATTCAATGAAATACTTACTCGATATAGATAAGGCAATAAAAATGGATATAAGAAAAACCTCTCTGGTATTGCTGATGGGCGCTATATTGCCGGCCGGCGCGGCCCTGGCCGCCGCCAATGACGTATTGGTTTATTGTTCGGAGGCTTCGCCGGAATCATTTAATCCGCAAATCGCCAGCTCCGGCCCATCGTTTGTCGCCAGCTCGCAGGTGCTTTATAACCGTCTGGTCACCTTTAGGGAAAGTGATAACCTGCCGGTCGCGTCGCTGGCCACCGCCTGGAAAATCAGTCCCGACGGCAAAACCTATACGTTTACCTTACGCCATGGGGTCAAATTCAATAGTAATAAATACTTTACCCCCACCCGTGATTTTAATGCCGATGACGTCATTTTTTCCGTACTGCGCCAAAAAGACGATAATCATCCGTACCATAAGGTCTCCCAAGCCACCTATGAGTATTTTAATGACGTCGGTCTTGGCTCTCTGATTCAAGAGGTAAAAAAGCTGGATGACTATCATGTCCAATTCACGCTTAATAAACCCGATGCCACGTTTCTGGCCGTTTGGGGCATGGATTTTAGCTCCATCCTCTCGGCGGAATATGCCGATGCCATGTTGAAATCCGGCACGCCTGAACGAGTGGATACCGATCCGCTCGGCACTGGTCCGTACAATTTGCAGGAATATAAAGTCGACTCGTTAATTCGATACGCCGCCAACCCTCATTATTGGCAAGGAGACGTTCCGACCAAACGGTTGATTTTCTCAATTACCCCTAATGTCAGCACCAGGTTGGCCAAGCTGGAAAAAAATGAATGCCAGATTATTCCCGCGCCGAATCCGGTTAATTTCGATGAAATCAAAAACAATAAAGAGTTGACCTTGCACAGCGTGGACGGCATGAACGTCGGTTATCTGGCGTTTAATACCGGTAAAAAACCGTTCGACAACGTGCTGGTACGTCAGGCGCTGAACTATGCGGTGGATAAGCAATCGATTATCAATGCGGTCTTTCTCGGATCCGGTTCGGTAGCAAAATCCCCTATTCCGCCCAATATGCTCGGTTTTGATAAAGATCTCGCCGATTATCCCTATGATCCGGCCAAGGCCAAGGCACTGCTTAAACAGGCCGGTTTTGAGCAGGGCTTCACCACGGATTTATGGTCAATGCCGGTACAGCGCCCTTATAATCCCAATTCCCGTCGCATCGCGGAAATGATCCAGAATGATTGGGCAAAAGTTGGCGTTACCGCTAAAATCGTGACCTTCGAATGGGGTGAGTACCTGGCCGGAATTCGCAAGGGCCAGCACTCGTCCGCATTATTTGGCTGGATGTCGGATAATGGCGATCCGGACAATTTCGCCAACGTATTATTGGGCTGCGGCAGTATTAACAGTGGTTCCAACGCGGCGTTCTGGTGCGATAAGCACTATGAAGCGTTAATTCAGCAAGCCAAGGTCATTAGCGATCCGACGCAACGCGCCGCGTTATATAAGCAAGCCCAGGAAATCTTCCACCAACAGGCCCCTTGGGTACCGCTGGCGAACGGGAAAACCTTTTATGCCACCCGCAGCAATGTGACCGGTTATAGCGTAAGTCTCAACGGCAGTGATTTTTCAAAAGCCAAATTAAACTGAAACCGTCTCCGCGGGACTCGCGATAAGCCATTCCATCCTCAAGGATGGAATGGCGGTTGAGGTCAGGCAATTTTCGTCCGTACCCTGGCGACGCCAGTTGGGTGGATGACTGTCGGCGCATCGCTCGGCGCGGGCGCCATTAACACTATTTCCCCCCTACCCATACCGACGATAAATTGCCCTCAACTCCATCAGCAGTTAAAGAGTGGTCGTGCACCCGGCGATTATAAATCGTGATAAACTGCGGTGAAACCAAATTAATATCAGGCAGTTCCTGCTCAACGATACGCTGGAAAGCCTTAAATTCCTCAACCCGCTTAGCCGGATCGTTTTCGGATTGAGCAACGGTTAATAACCGGTCCACCTCGGCATTCTGATAATGGGACGCATTGGAGAAGGGTACGCCTTTACGGAAGTTTTTCGACCAGTAAATACGCTGGACCCCGACCGTGGGATCATACAGGTTGCTATGGCCGTTGACGGTAAACGCAAAATCCCTGTCGGTATAAATCCGTTTCACAAAGGTTGAAAGATCTTGCGAGCGCACCGTTACGCTGATGCCTATTTTAGCCAATGCGGAACGGATGTATTCCGCCGTTTTTTTTATGTCCTCTGCAATCGGGTTATAATCCAGGGTGACGCCAAAGCGCACACCATCGCTGCCGCGCTGGAAACCCGCCTCATCCAGCAGCCGATTGGCCGCATTGATATCAAAAGCATAAGGCGATGGGGACGGATCGTGGTAAGCCTTGATACCTGGCGCAATGGGTGACGCGGTTACCGTCCCGTAGCCAAAATATGCCACCTGCAATATCACATTGCGGTTCAACGCATGGGCGACGGCCTGGCGCACTTTAAGCTGCTTGAAGTGGGGATCGTCAAGATTGAACTGGACCGACGTCACGTTGAAAGAATAACTGTTCCCTTTGGTTTCAAATCCCAATTGTGGCAGCGCCTTAAGCCGCTCCAGATCGTTGAGCGCCACCGGCGAGCGGTAACCTAAGTCCGCTTCACCGGTTTCAAACGCCACCGATCGGGCGGCGGCATCCGGAATAAATCTCACCACCAATTGATCAAGATAAGGCTTAGCGTTATCCCAATAGTGAGGGTTGCGCTTGTAGAGAATATGGCTGCCATGGACCCATTCACTGAATATATAAGGCCCGGTCCCCACAGGCGCATTATTATTAGGATGGGTTAGCGGATCTTTTCCCTCATACAAATGCTTGGGCACCATGGGCGATTCCGCAGCGGCGAAAGCCTTGATCAGATACGGCGCGGGTTCGGACAAGACGATAACGGCGGTAAACGGATCCGGCGTTTCCACCGCGGTAACGTTGGCAAAGGTGCTTGACCCGCGCGGATGGATTTTTTTCAGTAATAATACTGAATAAGCCACATCGGCGGACGTAAAGTCCTGCCCATCATGCCACTTCACTCCATGACGTAAATGAAAGGTATAACGCTTGCCATCAGGACTGATCTCCCAGGCGGTGGCGAGCTGTGGCTGAGGGTCAAGATCATAATCATAACTCAGCAAACCCTCGGTCACCTTGGCGCTGACGCTTAGCGCCGGCGTTGCCACCGTGGTGAGGGCCACCAGGGTTGGCGGCTCGTAGTTCAGCACTAACTGCAGCGTACCGCCGCCCTGAGGGACCGGCGGCGCCGCGAACGACGCGCAGCCGAGCCCGGATAACAATAATGCCAGCATGATACCCGGTAGCCGTCGCACCAGGCCGAAAAATATAACCATAAAAACACCCCGAAAATTGACCTACGATTGCCGTGTCGCCGTTATGAATGACCATAGCGTTTGGCGCCATCGGCGCTTATCAATTGATTACGCAGATCCGCCGCCAGTGCCTGCTGATCACGCAGTTCCGGTCGCCCCAGCCCGCCGCCACCCGGCGTTTCCACCACCAGCCGTTCACCCGCGGGAATAATCTGCCGTCCTTTGCCACGCAACCGTTGTCCCGACGCCAGGCCGACCCGTCCCGGCGCGCCGTTCAATCCGCCATCCGCCCCCCGAGCGGGAAACAGGATACGGTCCCACGCGGCACCCAGCTCCATCGGTGCCTGCAGACGATGGCTGATTTCGATAATTTGGCCCAGTCCACCACGAAATCGTCCGGCGCCGCCGGAATCTGGCCGGTATTCCTTGCGCCAAAAAACAATCGGGCTGATGGTCTCCAGAATTTCCACCGAAACATTACGCACGCCGCTGGGGAAAGACGTGGTGGATAAACCGTCAAGCGAAGGACGCGCCCCAGTACCGCCGGTGGAAAAACTGGTCACCGAAAACCGGGGTTCCCGCAATCGTCCCTGCGCCTGATACTCTGAGAGCAAATGCCCCCCCGACAATTGAATATTCCACAGACAGGAAGCGCCTTCGGCGGGTACGGCGTCGGGCCGGGCCTGTCTCAGGCAGCCAAACACCACATCCGGCAGCATCTGCCCAACAATATGCCGCGCGGAGACCGCGGCCGGATAAGGCGCATTGAGAATCGACCCCTCGGGGGCGGTAACGGTGATCACCCCTAGCGAACCGGCATTATTCGGTACGTCGGAACCGATCAAACACCGCACGCCAAACGAGGTGTAGGCATCGGTATAGGCCTTTACCACATTGATTCCTTTGGCAACGAATCCTGAGCTGCCGGCAAAATCAATGTCGATGCCCCGCGCGCTCAGCGTGAGGCGCGCCTTGAGGATGATGGGCGCATCGTAACCGTCAATGGTCATTTCATTTTCCCAGGTGCCGCTGGGCCATTGCCGCACCGCCGCCAACATTGCCTGTTCGGAATGGCGCAAGATATGCTCGCCAACCCTGTCCAACGATGTGACGTCTAGCTCGTTCATCATGCCGTCAAGCCTACGGCAGCCAACCTCATTACACGCCACCAGCGCCAGCAGGTCCCCTTCTACCTGCTCAGGTTCGCGCACATTGGCCTTAACGATATCCAGCACCGTCTGCTCCAGCTCACCGGCGCGGATAAACCGTAAGATCGGTAAAAATAGCCCTTCATGATAGATTTGATGACCGTCGGGGCCTGGACCCAATCCGCCGATATCCACCACGTGCAGCGTGGACGCGAACAGTGCCACCAGGGTCTGCCGTCGGAATAGCGGCGTCACCATCGTCATATCATAAAGATGACCGGTGCCTTTCCAGGGATCGTTGGTGAGAAACACATCACCGGGTCGCATGCTGTCGATAGGGTATTTTCGTAAAAAATGCTTGACCGATTCCGCCATAGAATTGACATGGCCCGGCGTGCCGGTCACCGCCTGGGCAATCATCCGGCTATCCGGTAGGAATACCCCGGCGGAAAGATCGCCGGCTTCACGGGTCGAGGTACCAAAAGCCGTGCGAATGAGCGTCTGCGCCTGCTCTTCCACGATCGATATCAACCGATCCCACATTATTTGTAGCCCGATGGCGGAGAGCGTGGTTTGGTCTGGCTGGCGTCCGTTCAGATTCATGATGATCTCCCCCCTTCACTGATTGCGTCCAAAACCAAATGTCCGGTTTCGGTCTGCCAGGCCATATAGCCGGCATCCACCAGGGTGGTGGTTTCGTCCTCGGTTACCAGCGCCGGACCGGTAACATAGCTGCCGCGGATGAACTGCTGCCGGTCATATACCGGCACCTCGATCGTTTGCGCATTGGCGGGGTCGACGAGCTGCCGGGATCCGGTTGCAGACGCCGCTTTAGCGCCATGGCCGGGCGCCAAGGGCGCCGCCCCCGCGATCGCGGAGTCATCGGTGGTCAGCGTCACTGACCAGCTGATGGCTTCTATGGGGACATGCGCCAGACTGCGGCCATATAGTTGCCGGTATACATTGGTAAACCGCGCGACCAGGTCGGCGACCACATCGTCGGTCAGTGCTCCATCGGGAAAGGACACCGGAACTTCATGACCTTGTCCCGAGTAACGCAGATAGGCAATACGCCGCAATTGCAGCGGAGCGTCAGGGGCGGCGGCGCGCACCACCTTCCTGGCCTGTTCGGCTAAATCAGTGAGTAAATGATTGACCGCCGGCAGATCGAACCGATCCAGTCGCTGATAAAAGCTATGGATGGCCTGATAGGCGATGGGCGCCCATAGGAACCCTAACGCCGACCCCACGCCCGCCGATGTGGGGATCACCACCCGGCGTATACCCAGTTTTTGCGCCAATCGCACGGCCTGCAACGGCGCCGCTCCGCCAAAGGCCACTAGGGTATATTGGTCTACCTGTTTTCCCAGTTCGGTACCATGAACCCGTGCCGCGTTAGCCATATTTTCAACAATAATTTCGGTAACCGCCAGCGCGGCAAGTTCCGCGCCGGTGTCTAATGGCTCGCCAATATCCCGCAGCAATGCCCGGCGCGCCGCCTCGAGGTTCAAATTTACCCTGCCGCCGGCAAACCGCGCGGGATCGATTCTGCCCAGGACCAGATTGGCATCGGTGACCGTGGCTCTAGTCCCGCCGAAGCCATAGCTGGCAGGCCCGGGCTGCGAACCGGCACTGTCCGGTCCCACCTGGATCCTGCCCAGACGATCGATGCGCGCGATGGATCCCCCGCCGGCACCAATTTCTACCATTTCGATGACCGGGATACGAATAGGTAAGCCCGAGCCTTTTTGGTGGCGATGCACCCGTCCGAACTCGAAACTACGCGAAATCTGCGGGAGGTATTCATCGATAAAACAAATTTTTGCCGTCGTCCCCCCCATATCAAATGAGAGCACTCGGGGCGGATTCAACTGCTCAGCAATACGGCGTGCCAATACCGCGCCTCCGGCCGGCCCGGATTCCACCAGCCGTACCGGCTGCTCGACGCCGGTGGCAAGCGTCGTGATACCGCCGCCGGAGGTCATCAAGAACAGCGGCACCCGCAGTCCGCGGCTCGCCAATTGTTGTTCTAGCCGACTGAGATAACCCGCCACCAGCGGCTGAACATACGCGTTCGCGCACGCAGTGGACAACCGTTCATATTCACGTATTTCCGGGCAGACGACGCTCGATAGCGTAATGGACAAATGGGGCATGGCCTGACGCAGCAGCGCGGCAATGCGCTGTTCATGCAGGGGATTAACGAAACTGTGCAATAGTACAATGGCGACGCTGTCTATTTCGGCCTGACGCAGCGTTGCGGCAAGTTTTGGTATTTGCGTTTCATCCAGAGGAATCAGGATATCGCCGTGGGCATCAATACGTTCGGTTATGCCATAGCGCCATTCACGGGGCACCAAGGGTTGGGGTTTTTGTAGAAAAATATCATATTGGGCAAACCGGTCCTCCAGGCCAATCTCGACCAGGTCCCTAAATCCGGCGGTGGTAATCAGCGCGGTTTTGGCCCCCTTGCGCTCAATCAAGGCATTAGTGGCAAGCGTCGTGCCGAGGATCAACAAATCCAGATCCGGCAGATGCTTGCCGGCGTTGGACAGGACCTCTTCGATACCGTCGATGACGCCGCGCTCCGGAGCATCGGCCGTGGTTAACACTTTTAGCGTGGAGCGGGCTTTGCCGTCCAGGAGAACCACGTCGGTAAACGTGCCTCCCACGTCCACCGCCAGACGGATGCGGGGGATATTCGTTTGGTGTTCAGACATAAACAGTCCCTGAGATTATATTGGCGCACTGAATAATATTTTCCAGGGAATTATTAGCGTATTAAATTATTATATTGACTACTATTTTTTTTAGCTAAGTAACACCACTTATTGCGCTAAGCGCCAAACGGTCGCCGCCGGCATGAAACATTTAGCGTGAGGATATCGTATAACGCGCCAGGCCGAGGCCTCGCCTTATGGTTGTTTTTTTATTATTACCCACGTCATTGCCTTTGCAGACACGGCGCAAGTTATTTGTTTACCGTCGGCACGTCCATTGCTCCGCGAACGCAGCCTGATTACCGCCGTAAATTCACGGTTTACATTCATCCGCCACGCCATTCAGGTTTTCGCTTTCATGGGTAAAGGCCACTTTATCCATTGGCGCGCGTTGATTAATTTTCAACACAAATACGCTATCAAAATCATCCCCAGGCCATGCCGGAACGGCATCCGGATTTCCGCCCTCCGCCTTTACGATATGTTTCACCACCTCATCTAAATACTTATGCTCCCATGAGACATACACCACCGAATCCTGATAACGATCGCTTAACAAGGTTTTTTCCAATCCCTTGATATCATCCGCGTGATACTGAATAACGATCGGCAGCGAGAGCCGGATAGCCGTGGGCGTTATGGTCGTTAAGGGTCGCAGCGAACTGCCGGGCTTATTTTCCTTCGGCCCCGCGGCAAAAATCGCATCGGGTTTACCATAACGGCCAATTAACACGCCAGGTAGCGCCAAGGCTCGGTTTAATCCCTTGCAGGTCAATTGCCCACTATCATTGACGGGCTTTTCGCCATGCCTGATAAAAATCAAGGTCTGGTTAGCCAGCACACCATGGGAACCAGCAATCAGCGTTACCGCCAGGATCCCTCCCCACCCAATGCGCTTTATCTCGCTGATCATAGACATCCGCCTCTTCATCGTTGGCCCAAAAGCCATTATCACCATCATTTCCGGGCAATGCCATAGCCAAGTGAAGCCAAGTCGCGGGATGACGGCAGGTAAAAGATTGCCAATGATATATAGACACAACCGATGATATAGGGCCAATACATCGGTCCGGCTCGCGTAATGATACCCAAACGGGGCAATTACATAGGCTGGCGAGCAATTAAATTTAATTAATCCGTCGTTTCATAGTCACTGACTATATATCACTTAGGTTTCATAGTTTTTGTTGCGTTGAAAGCATAGGTCCTTTAGCATGGCGACAATATATTTTTCCTAGGCCTCGATCATGTTTGCCAAAAAAAATGTTTGTTCTTTCGATATACTTCTTCCCGCGTTAGAACAAGCAATGGATGCCATCATTCTCATTGATGATCAGTATAATGTTTTATTCTTCAATAATCGGGCGGAAAGCCTGTGGGGATATAATCGCCATGAGGTTATTGGCCGGCAACTTGCCATTCCCGGCATCCGTATTGCCGATCAGGGTAAAAGCGTTTGCGCTGAACATATGGGTAAACGTTACGATGTCCAAATTACCCACAAAGAAGGGCAACGAATTTGGGTGTCGCTGGCCTTATCCAAAATTGAGGCTGACGGAAAATATTATTCCATGGGTATATTGCATCCCACCGGGATAAACGCGCATCCCGAAGAGGATAACCCCATCCGGGCGCAAACCCATTTCGACGCGTTAACCTCATTACCCAACCGGCGGCATCAATATCAACATATCGATGAACTGCTAAAGGGACCTGAGCAGCAACGCTTCGCCATCTTTTCCATTGATTTGGTCCATTTTAAAGAAGTGAATACCACATTGGGCTATTCCGCGGGCGATACGGTACTGATAAAAGTTGCCCGTCGCTTGGAAGAACAACTTTATAAATCGGCTTTTATCAGTCGTTCAAATAGTGATTCGTTCGTATTGGTCACCACGGAATGCAATGCCGAGCGCGCGATCGTGTTAGCGGAAAAAATCCTGTCCCTGTTTCGAGTACCCTTCGATGTATCCGGTTTCGCATTGGATATTAACGCCAGCATCGGCATCAGCCTGTATCCGGAAAATGGTGCCGACCGCGATACGCTGCTGCGACATGCCAATATTGCCACCCACAGCAACAGAATGCCGGCCAGCGGCGGGTATCTCTTTTTCACCGCGGATATGGATCAGGTCGATCAAGAACGAATGATTCTGGCCGCGGCGTTGAAATCGGCCATTGCCAACAACAAGCTGCGCCTGCATTACCAGCCACAAATATGGTTGAAGGATGGGAAACTCTACGGCGTAGAGGCGCTGGCCCGCTGGAATGATCCGATACTGGGGGATGTGTCGCCGGCAAAATTCATCACTCTGGCGGAAGAGATCGGCGAAATCGAAGCGATTGGCCGCTGGTCATTGCTGGAAGCCTGCCGGCAAATGGCGGAATGGCGCCGCGACGGGGTGCCGATTCCGGTGGTTTCGGTCAATTTGTCACCCATCAATTTTTACAATGACAGCTTGCCTGAGTATATCAACGGTCTGTTAACCGAATTTCAATTGCCGCCGGAGTGCCTGACGGTGGAGATTACCGAAGGGGTCATGATGGATCAGCGACCTGAAACGGAAAAGGTGATCTGCGCGGTGCGCGATCTTGGCGTGGGATTGTCGATGGATGATTTCGGCACCGGATACTCCAGCCTGTCGCGCTTAGCGCACCTGCCGATGACCGAACTCAAGATCGACCAAAGTTTTATGCAAGACTTCCAGGAGGGCAGCAAGACCAAAGCCATTGCCTCCACCGTGGTTCGCATCGGGCAAAGTCTGCAGCAAATGGTGGTGGCGGAAGGGGTGGAGACTGAAAACCAGAAGCTGCAGCTGCAGGCGCTACAATGCAATATTGCGCAAGGATTCCTGTATTCAAAAGCCCTGAAGGCGGCCGACCTGGTCTCCTGGGTAGCCCGGCTGCATTAATCCCCACTGGCCGATGCCGCCTTGCCGGCGGCGGGCAACCTACACGGCAGGCTGGCGGAAAATCACCCGGTCTGCCCGGCATCCCCCATTTTAGCGTGGCGCCGCCGATACGCGATGGGAACGACGCCGCTGACGTGCCTGGGTACTGTTTTTATTTTCACTCTTTTGTCCTTTCGCCTACAGTTAAGTCCCCGGCTTGACGATAACCCCCCTAAGACCATCCGCATCTCGCGCCAGGATCAATCAAGGCAGACCGGAGTAAATTCCCCTACTGCCTGTCCCCCATAATTCATAATAAAGGGAAAAATGATGACCGATACTCTTTCTAATGCGGCGCCCAATTCAACAATCATTGAACAGCTTATCGAGCTTTATCGCCAGTTGGATGACAGTCATCTGGCAACATTAACCGCGATTTACCATTCAGACGTGGTGTTTATCAATCCCTTAAGCGAGCGCACTGGGATAGAAGCATTAGTGCAGTATTACAGCCATCTGCTGATAAAAATGAATTATTGCCATCTGGATATCCATAAAACGCTCATAGTGGGCGAAGAAGCCACTCTATTCTGGCGCATGAGCTATTCACACCCGGCATGTGATAGCGGCGACCCCCTTGAGCTCGATGGGATAAGTCATGTGAAAATCTCAGGCCAGCAGGTCGTATACCAACGTGATTACTATGACTTGGGCGCAATGATCTATGAACATGTGCCCCTGCTGGGCAATGCGATAAAGGCGTTGAAAAACCGACTCAAGCAGTAATCAAGTTTCGAATACTTCTTCTGGATGCAACCGCGCCGACTGGCCAATTCCAAGCCTCAACGGCATTGAAACTGGCCCCTTTTAATTCTCACGCCCCCCTCCCGCAACGTAAATCCATCGAGCTTGATGCAAATAAGCTTATGCTGCTGGTTAACGGCCAGTCTATTTAATCACGGCGAGGTTTATAGATTAGCGCCTTTAAAACGGCCTACGCGGTTATGCTGAACCCGCATAACTGAAAAGATAAAAAGAATTTCACCCCCCTATTGGACAATGCTACCTTTTTCTGGTCAGGAAATTAAACCAGTGACGTATTAACTATATCCCCACGGATACAAAACCTACCCGGTGACCGGTTTGATAGAGAAATACCTCTACCGATGAATATTGGTGGGAGTCAATATATTTTAAATAAAGGAGTACATCATGGCAATTAAAGCCAATTATGATTCTGATTACGACAAACGTAAATCAATGACGCATAAAGAGCTGGGAACCATTCCCCATATGCCCTTCGAGGAATATTCGGAAAGGCTAAAACACTGTTTCACCATGAAGCGGAAAAATGGCATCCTGGAAGCCCGACTCCACACCAATGGCGACAGCCTGCAATGGGGCGCTCCCGCCCATCAGGCCCTTCACTACTTCTTCGATTGGGCCGGTCGAGATCCGGATAACGAAATCATCATTCTCGGCGGTACGGGCAAGGACTTTATGAAAGGCATCGGCCGTGTAGACGATCATGGCGAATGGCAGCCCGCCACCGAGTTCTCGTCCGCGCCGCAGGAAGCCTGGAAGATGTATGAGTACCAATACTATGACGGTACCAATGACATAGAAGGCCAGGTTTTTGACGTCGAAGTGCCCACCATTGGCGTTTGGAACGGCGCCGCCTTCCATACCGACCTGGTACTGTTCAATGATATTACGCTGTGCACCGAAGATGCCTGGACGACCGAAATGCACTTCCGGGTCAACATGGTCCCCGGCGACGGTATTCAAATCGCGTGGCGCGAACTTATGGGCCGCAAGAGATATGCCTATGCAGAGCTGACGGGTGAGATCATCACTGCCCGCAAAGCGCTAGCCCTCGGCATGGTCAACGAAATTTGCCCTGATACGGAAGCCTGCTACCAGCGGGCATGGGAGATCGCCGAGCTCATCATGCGTACCGGCACCCGTGTTACTCGCCGCATCACTACCCAGCAATTGCGTAAAGCGTGGAAGGAAGATATTGCCAGCGAGCTGCGCAACGCCTTCGCCACCGAAATGTTCGTGACCGCGACCGAACACTCGCCGCATGATGTGAACTACTGGAACTGGGCCAAAGAAGAAGCTGAGCTGGTCAAAGCGGCTGAGAAAAAAGGCAAGGTCATCCGTCCGCGGGTTAACGGCGGCAACGAAGAAGACGAAATCAAATAAGCCCCTGCCGATATTGGCAGCCGCCCTATCCATGCCAATACCGGCTTTACGTGTATATCCCAGTCATACTTCAAGTTGCATGAGCGTTGGCCGTCCTGCAACTTGAATTATTCAGGGTATGGTTCGGGTCGCCACGCAATACCCATCCGCGCTTCTGTTTATTCTCTTCGTCTCTTCGCCCGCGCACAGGGCTGGCTCGGCACCCCCGCGATTTAACACGGTGCCCTAGCCGGTTTATTCGCCCTAGGGGTGGGGCAGCTTAATCAGCCATTGTTAAAGCACGGCGCCGGGAATTGCTAAGGTAAAAGGCAAACCCCGGCACTCACATAACGGCAACGCTCAGGATTAAACGCGCTCAACCACCATCGCCACCCCCAGGCCACCCCCGACGCACAGGGTCGCCAAACCTAGGGTTTTATTCCTGGCCGCCAGAGCATAAAGTAATGTGACCAAAATCCTGGCGCCGGATGCGCCAATCGGATGACCCAACGCAATCGCGCCACCGTTCACATTGGTCTTTTCTTCATCCAGCCCCAGCTCATGTCCAACCGCGGCAAACTGCGCGGCAAAAGCTTCATTAGCCTCGATTAACTCAATGTCGCTGATACTCAATTTAGCCGCTTGCAGCGCCCGGCGTACCGCCGGTACCGGTCCGATGCCCATATAAGCCGGATCAACGCCACAGGTCGCATAGCCCCGGATTCGCGCCAGCGGCCGAATGCCCAGCGACAGCGCTTTGGCTTCACTCATGACCACCAATGCGGCCGCGCCATCGTTAATACCGGAGGCATTGCCGGCCGTAACGCTACCCTGCGGGGTAAACGCCGGACGCAGCTTCGCCAGGCCTTCGGCGGTGACGTCGCCGCGGGGATGCTCATCCGTGTCAAAAATAATATCCCCTTTTTTGCCGTGCAGGATCACCGGGAGAATTTCATCACGGAACGCTCCGCTGCCAATAGCCGCCATCGCCCGCTGCTGTGAACGCAGGGCGATCTGGTCCTGCTCCAGGCGACTTATGTGGTAGCGCGTGGCGACATTTTCCGCCGTGATGCCCATATGATACTGATTCAGGCTGCAAAACAGGCCATCATGCACCATGCTGTCGATAATCTTGCCTTCCCCCATCCGGTATCCCCAGCGGGCTTTATCCAGCAAATAGGGGGCCGCCGACATATTTTCCATACCGCCGGCCAACACAATTTGCGCATCGCCGGCCGCGATGATCTGGGCGGCGAGAATCACGCTTTTTAAACCGGAGCCGCAGACGACGTTCAGGGTAGCCGCCGGGGTAGTTTGATTAATACCGGCATGCAGCATAGCCTGACGGGCCGGATTTTGCCCCAAACCCGCCTGCAGAACATTACCCAGCAAGACTTCATCAATATTATCGGGTGAGATACCGGCGCGTTTGATACTTTCACGCGCCACCAGCGCCCCCAGTTCGGGGGCTCCCATCGCGGCCAGTCCGCCGCCAAAACTGCCGATGGCGGTGCGAACCGCACTGGCAATCACTATTGCACTCATATTAACCTCTTGCTTACGCTGATGTTGATTAGGCGGTTTCCCGCATGGCTCGCGAGTACCGCTAGCGGTCAATGAGGGAAGCGAGCCTAATCAGAATAAATCCTTGCCCAATGAATTAAGCAAAGATTCCAGAGACGTTGATTTACTTAAAGCGTTCGATTTGGCTATTTAATCGGAATTTGAATGCCTATATGAAAAAAAGAACAGCCACAATCATTCTCCGTATAAATTGGCAACAATACCCGAGCCGTCATGCTAAAAGAACCGAAGTTATAGCCTAGCATCGGCCCAATACTGGCATGCTGCACTTTATTTCCGGCAGAATAAAACCCATCCACCGCATCGACGGAACGTCCGTTTATTTTATCATCTGACACTTGCTGAATATAATTACCAATCAGTCCGATGGTAAAATCACCTATATGTTTCGCCGCAGTCAGATCGAGATAATAAGTATTACCACTTGAATATTCTGTTGTATGATTAGTTGTGTTAAAGTCAAAAATATTATTCATGGTAAACGCCCAATCCTGATACAGATAGGTTAGCGCAATATTGGGTTCGATGGTCCAATAGTGATTGCCGATGGTGGTTGCCGCCTTGGTATTCAGCCCCGTCTCGGTATTTAACGAATAATCGAATTTGCCGTTCGGTAAAACAATGGCCAGACCGCTGCCCAGGTGGAACCCGTCGCCCAAATCCCAGGAAAGCATGACCGGCAGGAGAGTGGTATTCACTATCCCGTTGCTGGTGGTAATAGTCTGTTCGCCATTACCGTCGATACGGGTACGCTGGAATTTATACGGCTGGGCGATCGCCATGGCATAGCGCGCGCCAAAAACATCCCAGCCGGGTACCCATAGCAGCGATGCGACTTGAGCCCAGTTACTGGCTTTGATTTTTTGTTCGGCCGGCGTTTTGGCGGTATCACCGGATCCATTTTTTACATAGCCGGTTTCAAAGTCGGCATCACCGGAAAAATAGAGCCCGGGAGGCGGCAGCAATCCCGCCGCATTGCCGGTGGTCGCACCCGGCTGTAGCGGGCCTATGCCTTCAGCGGCATAAGCCGACCCCATCAATAATAATAGTAGAGTACACATGTCACGGTAAAAAGTCAGTTGCCCTATTCTGCTTAAAGTAAAAGATGTCATAATATTCCCCAAAGGATTATTTTCATCAGTAAAACGAAATAATGTCAGCCAGGCTGTAGTGCCGATCTTGATAATATAATCATGCAAAAAACCGTAGTTATCTTATTCGCGCCAGCAGCGATATGATTAATTAACTACATTTGAAATATGAGTTGCGAAAGCGAATAGCGTTTTACCGTGTAAAAAATAGTGTATTAACTTATCAATAGTATTAATTTCTCGCGATATGGGCTGATGTCGCCTCAATCGGCGTAATATCAGTTCGCCACAGCAACAACAGCGTCAGGGCGCCGACACACACCAGCAAAATATAAGCACCGATATAGCCACCTAAATAGGTTAAGCCAATGGCCAGAATTGAAAAGGCAAAACAGCGCACGATAGACTGGATAGGCGCGATGATGCCGATGGCCCGAATATAGGTCCGGCGGGGAAACTTGGTGGCAATAAGCGCGGTGCTTAAATTTGTGGCGCCCGCCAGGCTAAAACCGATCATTAGCAAGGAGACCCACAGGGTCAAAGCATTATATTGGAAAATATTAATGACTACGGATACCATCCACCATAAGGTGTAAATCATGATCGCCGCCTTAATCCCGACTTTTTGATTGAGCCACCCCCAACCATAGGCGCCAAAGGTGCCAAACAATGCCGAGACGGTCATATAAAAAATGGCGGTGCTCAGTCCATAGCCCATTCCCATCAACCGCGGAACCATCTGACTGACCACCCCGACCAGCATGATATAGATGCCGCCGGTGGCGATGCCCATGAACCATACGTCTTTCATGCGCAGCAACTGACCGGTGGTCACCGGACAAATATAGGCTTTATGTTCGATCGCCCGTTCGGCCAGCTCTTGGGCGGTGATCGGCGCGTTATCCGGCGCGCACCCAACATCTTCCGGCTTGTTGGCGGCGAAAATCGCCACCAACACCGCGGTGACAAACATTAATAGCGATATGCCCCAAAAACCGTTATGCACGCCCAGTAATGAAAACAACCCCGCCAGTACCGGCACAAAAAACGCGCTGGAAAAAGTCTGTCCCATGGTGCACCAGCCCAGCGCCAGTCCCTGTTTACGGATAAACCAGTTCGCGACCAAAGCGGTGCCGCCGACATAAGCGAAACCGGTGCCGAAAAAGCACACCCCGGCAAACAACAGGGTAAAGCCCGTCAGCGTACCCCAGTAACCCAACAGGCCAAAACACAGGCCACAGGCGATCAGGCAGAAAATAATATTAAATTTGGGTCCGCACTTTTCACAAAATTTGGCGCAAACCGGTCCTGCCACAATCGACGCCCAGGAAGCCGGCGTCGCCAGTGCCAGCAATGCGTTGTAATCCAGTTGAAACGTTTTGGAAAGCGCCGGCAATATAACATTCAGTCCGTGGGTTACGGAGCCGGCGGCAAGCCAGAACATCAGCGCCTGGAAAAAAATAATGGTCCAGCCATGCGGGCCAAAGCTGCTTTTGGTCGCGGAAAGATGATCGTCGTGCGCCGTAGCCTGCACGGCAGCGTCCAGACGCAATTCTTGTTTGGTTTCTTGCCCATTCATAATAATGATACTCATTGTGCACGGCTGGGCAGCGCCCTAACTACTGGGCCCCGCCTGGTTCCGCATCGTGGGTTTATCGGGGATGATCAACATGTTTTCCAACAGTTGAGCAAGCGGTCTATGGCGCAGACGGGACGGCGTCTTCGGCCAACGTCCCATCATCAGCAAAAATTCGACGGCAAACAGGCTAAAAATACCGTACATTTTTCATGTCTCCCGCGATCTATCGTTCCAGTACTTTCAGTTTCTCGGCGATGAGTAATCGGGGTTCAATCTGGCGCTGAATGTCCTCGGGCGTCAGCCCGTCCAGCAATTCCACCAACACCAGACCATCGCGCGTGACGTCGATGACGCACTGCTCGGTCACGATATGATCGACACAGCTCTTGCCCGTTAACGGGTAACTGCACGACCTGACGATTTTGGGCTCACCCTGTTTGGTGCGGAGCTCCATGGTGATAATGACCTGGCGGGCGCCGTTCACCAGATCCATGGCCCCCCCCATGCCAAATACCCGGCCGGGTTGAGCCCAATTGGCCAGGTCGCCATTCTCCGCCACCTGCAGCGCGCCCAGCACCGAGCCGGCCAGCTTGCCGGAACGCACCAAAGCGAAGGATTCGGCGCTGTCAAAAGCGCTGGCGCCCGGTACCGGCGCAAAGCGCATAGCGGTGGCATTGGAAAACCCCTCCACGGCCAAAGGTCCCGACACCAAAGGTCCCATGCCCACCAAGCCGTTTTCGGTATGAAACATCACGCCTGGCACGGCAAAGTCGCTGCAAAGGCTGGGGATACCGATTCCCAGATTGACTACGTCGCCGGCGGCAAAATAGGCGGCTGCGCGTTTCGCTATCCTGATACGGTCATTCATAATGATGTCCTCCATTGTTCAGGATCTTGTCCACATACACGCCGGGGGTGACGATGCGATCAATGCCCATTTCATCGATATCCACCAGCATATCCGCATCCACCAGCGTTATTTGCCCCGCCTTGGCCATCAGGGGATTAAAGTTGCGCATCGTGCCGCGGTAGGTCAGATTGCCCAGCGGATCGGCGGTACGGGCCCTTACCAGGGCGATATCCGCCCGTAGCGCGGTTTCCACTAAAAACAGTTCGCCATCGATCGTTACCGTCTGTTTACCCACCTCGACCACCGTGCCGATCCCGGTTTTGGTCAGCACACCGCCCAGCCCCGAACCACCGCAGCGGATACGTTCCGCCAGGCTCCCTTGCGGTACCAATTCAAGTTCGATTTTACCGGCGGCCACCAGCGCGACAGTTTCAGTGTTGCGGCCAATATGTGAAGCGATCAGCTTGTCCACCAGTCCACAGTGGATCAGCCGTCCGGTGGTCAGATCCGCATCCCCCGAATCATTGCTAATCAATGTAAAATGCCTGGCGCCGCTATCGATCACGCACTGGATAAGGCGATTGGGCACACCACAATTGGCAAATCCCCCGCAGATCAGGGTCTGTCCATCTTTAAACAAAGCGGTGATCTCATCGGATAACGCAAATTTTCCCGACATAATTAATTCCTCGTCAGCAATACCGCGACACCTTGGCCGCCGCCGACACAAAATGTGATCACGGCTTTGTCCAGACTGCGGCGTTTCATTTCGTACAGGGTTTTGGCGACAAGAATCGCTCCGGTCCCGGCCAGCGGGTGCCCCAGTGCGATAGCCCCTCCGTTGGGATTAACCCGTGCGGGATCCATGCCGATTTCATGGATGCAGGCCAAGGATTTAGACGCGAAGGCCTCGTTTAATTCCCATAAATCAATTTCATTAACCCGATACCCCGTCTGCTTGAGTAGCTTGGCGGTTGCGGGTATGGGCCCCAGTCCCATCAGATTGGGATCAACGCCTGCCGCCGCGTAGCCCCGAAATACCCCTAAGATCTCCCGTCCCTGTTTTTGCGCCAGCGAGCGCTCCATGATGACCAGCGCCCCCGCGCCATCGCTCATGGGGGAGCTATTACCCGCGGTCACCACACCGTCTGGTTTGAAGCTAGGGCGCAAGGAGCCCAACGCCTCCAGGGAACAGTCGGCGCGCAGCGCTTCATCCATCGATACCGTGCTCGTCCGGCCCTTTTTATCGGTTATCGGCACCGGCACCACCTGCTCGTCGAAACGGCCCGCCTGCCAGGCTACGCTGGCCAACCTATGGCTACGCAATGCAAATTCATCAAGCTGCCGGCGGGTAATCCTGTATTTGGCGGCGATATTTTCCGCCGTAATACCCATAGGCGGGTTGCCCAAGCTATCCGGAGAGGTATGGATATCGACAAACCGTGGCGGGACTACTGAATAGGCGTTATCGGTTTTTTCCAACGACCAGGTACGGCGCGAGTCGCTTTCCACCCCGCCGGCGACAATCACGTCGGCGAAACCGGCCATAATCTGGATGGCGCCGTATGCCAGGGCGTTCAACGATGCGGCGCATTGGCGGTCAAGCGTGATCCCCGGCACCGATACCGGCAAGCCGGCTTCCAGTGCCACCATCCGGCCCATATTATTGATTTCGTTATTCATAAGATTGGCGAAAATAACGTCATCTATGGTTTCCGGTTCGATGTTGGCGCGTTTTACCGCTTCCTTAACCACCAATGCGCCCAAAATATGCGCCGGCACGGGAGCCAACACACCGCGACATTTACCGATCGGGGTACGCACCGCCGATACTATGACTGCTTCTCTCATAACCACCCTCTTTCACATACCTGCATAACCCACGTGGAGTCACCAGGAATAACAATGCCTACAAAGGCTGAATCCCGAGCAGTTGCCTTGCCCTGCCGGGTGTAGCCACCTGTTTGCCGCACAGGGCGATCGCCTCGGCCGCACGCTTCACCAATTGTTGATTTGTGGCCGGCACGCCCTTACTGAAATAGACGTTATCCTCCAGGCCGACACGCACGTGTCCCCCCAGGGCCAGCGTGGCAAACAGGATGGGCAGATGATGTTTGCCCACACCGAACGCCGACCATGTGGCATCGGCGGGGATGTGCGTGGCGAGATAAAGCAGATTTTCCACCGTGGCGGGCATCCCCCCCGGTACGCCCAGGCAGAACTGATAGTGCAATGGCCTGCGCAACTTGCCTTGCTCAACAAAGAACTCGGCGATGCCCAGCATGCCGACATCAAAAATTTCCACCTCGGGTTTGATGCCCCTCTCGGTCAGCACTTCCCCGAGGCTGCCTAAAAACTGCGGCGAGTTGATAAATACCCCGCCCGGCATCCAATTGAACGAACCTGCATCCCAGGACGCCATCTCGATGTGATCCAGGCTGGACACATGCTCCTGCCGTTGCTTATCGCTGGCGCGATGATCGCCGGAGGTGGTGCAATTGATAATGACATCGCAGTCGCGGTGCTCGCGCAGCAGGCGGATGGTACGGGCGAACTTTTCACAGGACATGGTGCCTAGACCCTGCTCATCGCGCATATGCAAATGCACGACCGCGGCCCCCGCCTGCCAGCAGCGATAGGCGCTTTCGGCAATTTCCTCCGGGGACAATGGAATAAACTCATTGATATCCTTGGGAGTCACCGCCCCCGTCAGGGCCGCAGAAATAATAACGTCGTTTCCAGTATTCATTTGTCAATTCCAGAGTTATTCATCTTCGTCATATTTCTATTTCAGAAGATGGAATAGTGTTGTTTGAGAAATAAGTGTGGGTGTCAGTAAATTATCATCTACTGAAAACGAATCGAAATTCTTTTCCCGCTTTCGGTTATGTCATCATGACATAACCCTATGGGTACAGGCAGGCTCTTGGATTGGACAATTATTTTAAAAATATTTACGACTGGATCGCAAAAACAAAAAATACATTGCAATCCAGGCATAAACAGAATTTAGCCGAATGGGGGTGAGAGTGAAGAAAATAAGTCAGTACGCATAATTAATGAATATAGCGGTAAGGATGGATAGAAATACAACAACAAAACCATTCCCAGGAAATGTATCCAGAGAATGTCAACGTAAGCGGATCAATCAATCGATTTTTTTATCAAAATCATTGCGGGGAGAAGCGCTCGGGGCCAGTGATAACTCAGGTTTTTATAAATGACTTGAACTCCTTAAGAAAAGTAGCGACCGCGGGGTTAGTATTTTTGATATCCCACACCAGCTCCAGGTTGAACCAGCAATCCTCATCGGTAACCTCGAGCAGGGTCAGGTTATCCCCGGCCAGATATTCCCGATGTTTCGGCATTAATAGAATTACGCGATCGGAGAATTCCAGATTGAAACAGCAGGTTTTGAGGTTGGGATACTCTCTATCCAGAGTAAATGGGATATTATGGATAGTAAAAAACCGGGTGCTGTACATTTCCGATAAGGGAAACTCCCTGGGTTCAACGCGTATCACCGGCCATTCTGCGGCTTCACGCAGGGAAATATGGCTGCGACCACCCAAGGGATGGCGCTTATTCACCACCACGCACAGTGGATCGGTATGGAAAGGCAATGTGCAGTATTTTGTTTCGTTTATCATAGAGTTAGGCCTAATCAAAAAGCCCACGTCGCTGGTGCGATTTTCCAGTAGGGATAACGCTTCATCCAGCTCGCAATCACAACATTCGATAGCGATATCACTATGCTTGGCGCGAAACTGCGTTAAGAATGTGATGAGGACTTTCTGGATAGCCTCCCCAAGGAACGCAATGGACAGCCGGCGCCGGCTTTTGCCGGTAAACGAGTTGATGGTGGATAATGCGCTTTCATATTGAAATACGATTTTACCCGCTTCTTCGGAAAATAATTTTCCGGCGGTGGTCAGTTCGACTTTATGAGTGTCGCGATTAAAAAACTTAACCTCGAAGTATTCTTCCAAATATTTCATATGCCGGCTGAGTACCGGCTGCGTGATATTCATTTTCTGTGCGGCTTTGCTGAAATTCAGCGTTTTCGACAGTGAAATAAACTCATGCAAAAGCTGTATTTCCATAAATTTTCTCTCGACCTGAATAATAAGCCTATTTTCACATGCCCTTATCCTACTTCAGAGCCAAGCGCTAAACCGTGAGGCCTATCAAAGGTTTACTCTGACACCACGTTGGCTATGGCATTTTTGTATAACCGCCATTATCCCCCCGCATAATCTCGGCAAGTGTGATTGGAATGTAATTTTTATGTTAATAGAAAAAAGGTAGATTCATCCGTATTCATACCACCGGGAATATACCCTTACCTTGGGAAAATGATGTCATCTCAACGTGGTGTCATAATATTGGGAAATTGCCGAATGCGCGGGTTCTGGGGATTCACCAGTCCCTCCCACGGGGTTCCGTCATCGATAATTTGCCTTTTTTTCATAATAATCACCCGGTCGCCACATCATGGGTAAACGACCTTAGCAACCATTGGTATTAAATCGACTAAGTGCTAAAGCCGCGCCATGGTCAATCCGGTTAAATCGATATCCGGCGTATTACCCGCGATCACATCGGCAACAATTCGCCCGATCCCGGCCGCCTGCGTCCAGCCGCTAGTCCCTTGTCCACAGGCCAGAAAAAGCCCGGCAAGCGGCGTTGCCCCGACATAACCCGGTCCATCCGGTGTCATGGGGCGCAGCCCGCACCATGGCTGAAAAGTGCGGTAATCCCCGGCGTCGGGGAATAAACCACGCGCGATCGACGCGACAAAAGCGCATTTTTGGTCATCGGGCCGGGTGTCATGATCTGAAATTTCAGCGATACCCGCCGCGCGTAAACGATCGCCTAGACGGGTCACCATGACCTTATGATGCTCATACATTACGCAGACCTGGGGCGCCGCCGCGCTATTGTGAATGGACAACGTAGCGGAATAGCCTTTCACCGGATAGATCGGCAACCGGATCCCCACCGATGCCAGCAGCGGCGCGGAAAAACAGCCTAGCGCCACCACCACCGCATCGGCATCAAGCGCAGCGCCGTGGGTTAGCACGCCGTTAACCCGATGGCGATCATCCAGCCGGAGTGCGTTTACCTGGGTGTTAAAACGAAAGGTTACCCCATGGAGGCTTAGCCAGTCCGCCAGGCGCTGGGTGAACAGAGCACAGTCGCCCGCCTCATCATCAGGCAGGTACAGCCCGCCGGTGATAGGTAAACAGGCGTCCGCCAGCGCGGGTTCAATCCTCCTGGCCTCGCGGGCATCCACAAGGCGATGAGCCACCGCAAAGCGCGTCAGAACCTGCGAGGCGCGGCTTGCCGCCGCGAACTCCTGTTCATTGCCGAACAGTTGCAGTACTCCTTGCGCCGATTGCTGGTAATCTAATCCGGTTTCCGTTTGCAAAGCCCGCAGGCACCGTTGGCTATAGTGGGCAATACGCTGCATGCGAACTTTATTGACCTGGTAACGTTCCAAAGAGCAGTTGGCGGCAAACTGCCATAGCCAGCGCCACTGCGCCAAACTGAACTGGGGATGCCACTTTAGCGGCGCCTGGGCCTCGAACAGCCAACGGCACGCCTTCGCCATCATCCCCGGAGCAGCCCAAGGCCCTGAAAAACCTGGGCAAACGGCCCCCGCGTTGGCAAAACTGCCTTCGAGTCCCGCCGCCGCCCGGCGATCCACCACCTCAACCTCGAATCCCTGTTTATAAAGATACCATGCGCTGGTCACGCCCACGACGCCGGCACCGAGAACCACCACTTTCATGTTAGACTGTTGACCTCTATTGGCCTGCACGATGCCGACTAAACTCAAGATCTTCGCTCGGGTTGTCAACGTACATAATAATCTGTAGATAGTCGTTTTTATCGTTTAGCCAAACATTGAGTTGCGGCCGGCAACAGAATGTCGCTGTTCTGCCCTCGCCTCGCGCAATCGGCGCAACTAAGGCGTAATGCCGCCGACTCGGCAACGGCACGCATTGTCATTCCCCTGCCCGTTCGGAAAGCTAGTATTAAACGGTGGCACTGTCGGCCTTCATCACAGGCGGCATCGGATGGCGGGGCTTGACCTTAGACCGGTAGCATGCAACACCCGCAGACGACTCCCCGCCAGGTTGGAAACGATGACGCAGGCTACATTAACGCGTCGGCCAGTGAGTATAAAACGTTATCACCCGCCGCTGTCGGGCCGTTTGAGCAATTGCTCTTCCCCA
This sequence comes from Enterobacterales bacterium, assembly GCA_015654745.1. GTDB lineage: Bacteria > Pseudomonadota > Gammaproteobacteria > Enterobacterales > Enterobacteriaceae > Acerihabitans. Next base: position 13,174 of record JAATGH010000353.1, on the reverse strand, counting down.
TCATAAGGAACACATCATGAGTACGATTAACGCAGCCGCATCTGGTCAATTCAAGCTCGGGGATTTTACCATTAACCGTCTCGGTTTTGGCGCGATGCGCATCACCGGTGCGGGTATCTGGGGGGAACCGGCAGACAGGGAAGCTTGTCTCGCCACCCTGCGACGTTTGCCTGAACTGGGCGTCAATTTTATCGATACCGCCGATAGTTATGGTCCCGATGTCAGCGAGCAACTGATTCATGAAGCGCTCCATCCTTATACCGGCCTGCTCATCGCCACCAAAGGCGGCCTGACTCGTCACGGACCGAATATCTGGCAGCCGGTGGGCCGTCCGGAGTATCTGCGCCAGGCCATATTGATGAGCCTGCGTAAATTAGGACTTGAGCAAATCGGCCTGTGGCAGCTGCATCGCATCGATGCGAAAGTGCCGGCCGATGAACAGTTCGGCGCCATAGCGCAGTTGCAAAAAGAGGGTTTGATCCGTCATGTGGGATTAAGCGAAGTAAATGTTCAGCAAATCAAAGCGGCGCAAAAATTCTTCCCCGTGGTGTCGGTGCAAAATATGTACAACCTGGTAACGCGCACCCATGAAGCGGTGCTGGATTACTGTACCGAAAACAATATCGGCTTTATTCCCTGGTTCCCCCTGGCGGCGGGCGACTTGGCCAAACCCGGCTCCCTGCTGGATACGCTGGCCAAACAAAAAGGCGCTACTCCCAGCCAAATCGCCCTGGCATGGATACTGAAACGCAGCCCGGTAATGCTGCCCATCCCCGGCACCAGCAGCGTGAAGCATTTGGAGGAAAACGTGGCGGCGGCGAACCTGACCCTGACCGATGAAGAGTTCGCGCAGCTCGACCAGCAGGGCCGCGAACACCAGCAGTAAACTTTTACGTCGTCCCGCGGGAGGTATGAGCGAAGCGCATGGATCGACCTTTTGCACGCTGAAGCGGCTTGCCGCAAGAGTATATTTAGGGTAAGACGCTTTGGCTAACCGGCCAGCGCGGCGGCCTGGGGATCCTGGATGGGCAAATGGATGTGGCGTTGCTGCGCGATCCGCTGGGGTCATAAGGCCGCTTCTCTTTTCAGCCAATTCTGCAGGTTGGCCCCTTCGAGCGAAAGTTCGCTATCCAGTCTGACACAGAGATAATAATCACGTCCGTCGTCGATGGCGTGCTCAGAGAGTTTTATCAATTCGCCACTGGCCAGATACGGGGCGATCAGGGGTTCACGCATCAAGGCGCAGCCCAAGCCGGCTTGAACCGCCGCCAAGGTCAGCAACCCATCCTCAAATAGCGGTCCGGAGCTGCGCAGCGGACGCTTAACGCCAGCGCTCTGGAACCAAGACATCCAGGTGTTACGCTCTTCGTCATGCAGCAAGGGCATTAGCGCCAGTTGATCGGGCGTGTCGATCACGCCATGCCATTTGATAAACGTCCGGCTACATACCGGAATCATGTTGCCCGACATCAGCTTTTCGCAGCGATATCCCGGCCATTGTCCGGTCCCGAAGCGAATGGAAATATCCGCCGCGTCGCTGGGGTAGTTGCGATGATTGGCGTAAACCACATTAATATCAACCTCGGGATTTTCACGCAAAAAACCGCTCATCCGGGGAATAAACCAGCCCATGCCGAATAAAGGAATCAGGCTGATGGTGACCTGCCTGGAGGCGGATTGCTCTTTGACATGTTCTGTGGCCTGTCGCAGCACGGTAAAAGCGGAACGTATCGATCGGTAATATTCACGGCCTTCATTACGCAATATCAAATTGCGTCCCTGGCGCTCGGTCAGGGGCATCTGTAAAAAAGTTTCCAGCACCTTGAGCTGGTGGCTAACGGCGGAAGGCGAAATGGCCAGTTCCGCAGCGGCGGCGGTTACGCTGCCCAAACGTGCAATAGCTTCAAACACCCGTACCGCCCGCAGGGGGGGATCGTCATTGAGCATTGCGGGTGCGGGATGGTCTCCGGAGGCGTAGCTATATTGTTCTGTTTTTTTCATATATTAACTATTATCCTCGAAATTAATTGTGCTCGTTTTTAATTTATACATTAAAAACAAACAATTAATGACAATCTTTTTTGATATAAACAATCATTAATCGGTATTTTACTCATAAAACTAAAGGATTAAGGTATTGCTTTCGCAATAATGTGACTTCGGGACGTCCACCTTATGGATACGTTTATACAGCAATCCATCAATGGACTCATGCTGGGCAGTATTTATGCGCTGGTGGCGCTGGGCTATACCATGGTGTATGGGATATTGCGTATCATCAACTTTGCCCATGGCGATGTATTGATGGTGGGCGCGCTGAGCGCGCTGTCGACGGTGGCGTTTTTACAGCGTCATTTCCCCGGTCTGCCGGTTTATACGCTGCTAATAATCTCGGTGCTGCTGTCTATGGCGGTTTGCGCCCTCGTGGCGATGGCGATTGAACGTTTGGCCTATCGCCGCTTACGCCATGCCCCACGCCTGGCGCCGCTGATCAGCGGCATCGGCGTATCGCTGCTGTTGCAAACGCTGGCCATGCTTATCTGGTCGCGCAATCCGCTGATGTTTCCACAATTATTACCGATGGCGCCCATCGCCGTTTCCCGTGGCGACGCCATGCACCCCCCGGCGGTGATCACCGGCACCGGTATCGCCACCTTGGTGATTGCCTGCCTGGTGATGGCCGGTTTGCTGCTGTTGGTCGAACATACCCACTTTGGCCGCGCCATGCGCGCAACCGCGGAGAATCCCCAGGTCGCCAGCCTGATGGGCGTTAATCCCAATCGCATTATCACCCTGACCTTTGCTCTCGGCGGCGCGTTTGCCGCGCTGGCAGGGGTGATGATGGCAAGTAATTATGGCAACGCCAGTTTTTCCATGGGTTTTTTACCGGGAATTAAAGCCTTTACCGCCGCGGTGCTGGGCGGTATCGGCAATATCCGCGGCGCAATGCTTGGCGGTCTGCTGCTGGGTTTGATTGAATCCCTGGGCGCCGGTTATCTAGGTGAGCTTACCGGCGGCAACTTCGGCAGTAATTACAAGGATGTGTTTGCCTTTCTGGTACTGATCGCCGTCCTGATTTTCCGCCCCTCCGGCCTGCTGGGCGAACGTATCGCCAACCGCGCTTAAGGAAATTGCATGGCCACCATAACTTCCCTACTTGCCATGTCACGCCGCCGCCCTCACGTCGGCATGTGGCTATTTGTCCTGGGGCTGGTGCTCGCCCCTCTGCTGATCGGCCCGGCCGGCGGTAACTATTGGCTACGGGTAGTGGACTTTGCCCTATTGTATATGATGCTGGCGCTCGGACTGAATATCGTGGTCGGTTTTACCGGCCTTCTGGATATGGGTTTTATTGCATTTTATGCGGTGGGCGCATACCTGGCGGCACTGCTCTCCTCGCCCCAGTTGACCGCGCAGTTCCCCCTGCTTCTGACCTGGTTTCCCGGTGGACTGCATCTCTCGATAGCGATCATTATTCCCCTGGCCGCCGGACTGGCGGCGGTGTTCGGCATCTTGCTCGGCGCGCCGACGCTGCGTCTGCGTGGCGATTATCTGGCCATCGTGACGCTAGGATTTGGCGAAATCATACGCATCCTGATGCGCAACCTTGACCGGCCGATCAATATCACCAACGGGCCTAAAGGCATCTCCGGCATCGATCCCATCTCGCTGTTCGGCCTGAGATTCGCTGGAATGCACAACGTGTTCGGGGTGCGCGTCTCGTCGCTTTACCTTTATTACTATCTATTTGCCGCGCTGATCCTGCTGATCCTCTTTATCTGCATCCGCCTGCAACGCTCACGGATTGGCCGCGCCTGGACGGCCATTCGCGAGGATGAGGACGCCGCGCGGGCCATGGGCATCAATACCCGCAACTTTAAATTATTAGCCTTTGCGATGGGCGCCGCGTTTGGCGGCGTCGCAGGCGCGATGTTCGCCGCGTTCCAAGGCTTTGTGTCGCCCGAATCCTTCTCCTTGCAAGAATCCATTGCGGTGCTGGCGATGGTGGTGCTCGGCGGCATGGGACATATCCCGGGCGTGATCCTTGGCGCATTACTGCTGTCCGCGTTACCAGAATTCCTGCGCGGCAGCACGGGGCCATTGCAACAGGCGCTGTTCGGTCAGGTCGTTATCGACCCGGAAATTATTCGTCAGCTGTTTTACGGACTGGCACTGATCCTGGTGATGCTTTATCGTCCGGCCGGTTTGTGGCCGGCGCGCCATAGCCAAGGAGACACCGACAGATGCTGATGCCTGCTACCCCAATGCTCACGCTGCGTAACGTCAGTAAACGCTTCGGCGGCCTGGTGGCGGTCGATGACGTCAATATGGTCATCCACCAAGGCGAAATTTACGGTCTGATCGGCCCCAACGGCGCCGGAAAAACCACCTGTTTTAATCTGATCACCGGCCTGTACCGGGCGGATCGGGGGGCATTTATGCTGGGAGATACGCCTTACCAGCCGCGAGCAATAGAAAAAGTCACTCAGGCCGGCATTGCCCGCACTTTTCAAAACCTGCGGCTGTTCAACGATATGAGCGTCCTGGAAAACGTGATGGTCGGCCGGCACGTGCGCACGCGCAACGGCCTGTGGGCGGCCATCAGCCGCCATCGCCGCGCCCGGAGGGAGGAAGCGGAAACCCTTGAACGCGCACATCAACTGCTGGAGTACGTCGGCATCAGTCGTTATGCCGACTATCGGGCCGGCGATCTGTCTTACGGCCACCAGCGGCGGCTGGAAATCGCCCGGGCGCTGGCTACCGACCCAAAGCTGTTGGCTCTGGACGAACCCGCCGCCGGGATGAACGCCGCGGAAAAGGTCGAACTGCGTCAGCTGTTGGCACGCATCCGCGCGGATGGCAAAACGCTGCTGCTGATCGAACACGATGTCAAATTGGTGATGGAAATCTGCGACCGGTTAACCGTACTTGATTACGGCAAGGTCATCGCCGAAGGCGCGCCGGAGTCGGTTCGACGCCAACCGGCGGTGATCCGGGCCTATCTGGGAGACAGCGACGATGTCTGACGCTTTGCTTTGCGTTAAGCAACTCACCGTTTCCTATGGCGGCATCCATGCGGTTAAAGGTATCGACTTCCAGGTGGCCGAAGGCGAGCGGGTGACGCTTATCGGCGCCAACGGCGCGGGGAAAACCTCGAGCCTGCGGGCCGTGACCGGGCTGCAACGCTACGGCGGTGATATTCGGTTCGCCGGGCGATCCATTCGCGGTGTGCCGCCTTATCAATTGCTGCGCCAAGGGTTGGTGATGGTCCCCGAAGGCCGCGGAATTTTCTCGCGCATGACGGTACGGGAAAATCTGCTGATGGGCGCTTACCTGCGCCGAGACGGTGAGGGCATCAAACGCGATCTGGCGGAGATCTACAGTATATTTCCGCGTCTCCAGGAGCGGTTGGCCCAACCAGCGGGGCTACTGTCGGGTGGCGAGCAGCAAATGCTGGCCATCGGCCGGGCGCTGCTCAGCCGACCCCGATTACTGATTTTAGACGAGCCATCCATGGGGCTGGCGCCAATTGTGGTCGCCGCGATTTTTGCGGTTATTAACCGCATTGGCCGTCAGGGAGTGACGCTGCTGCTGGTTGAACAAAATGCCCGGCTGGCGCTGCAAAGCACCGACCGCGCCTATGTATTGGACAGCGGCTCGGTAAGCCACAGCGGCGAGTCCGCCGGCATGCTCGACGACGCCAAGATTCGCCAAGCCTATTTAGGCGAATAATCCCGGCGGCGCCCCGTCGTTGCGCCTGGGCGCCGCTGGAGATCGGCGGTGGTCATCGGCTGTCATTGACGTGGCGCCGCCTAAATATTTATCTCACTTACCGCAAGGAAATATCTATGAAGCAAAGGTTTTGGAAACTGGCACTGGCATCGTTAATCATGGCGTCGTTCAATAGCGTGGCGGCGGGCGATGAAACGGTATTGATTGGTCTGGCCGGCCCGCTTACCGGCCCTTCGGCGCGTATCGGCAAGGATTTGGAGAACGGCGCCCAGTTGGCTATTACCGACGCCAATAATAAAAAACCGGTGATTAACGGTAAGGCCGTGATCTTTAAGCTGGTGTCGGAGGACGATCAGTCCGACCCGCGCGCCGCCGTCGCGGTGGCGCAGCGCTTGGTAGACCAGGGGGTGGTCGGCGTGGTCGGCCACTGGAATACCGGTACCAGCATACCGGCGGCACGGATTTATCATGATGCGGGCATCGCGCAGGTGGCGCCGGTAGCCACCGGGCACGCCTATACCCAGCAGGGCTTCGACACCAGCTTTCGCGTAATGGGCCATGACGATGATGGTGGCAACGATGCCGGCCATTATGCGGTCGAGGTGCTCAAAGCCAAACGCATTGCCGTGATCGACGATCGTACCGCCTTCGGGCAAGGCTTGGCCGACGAGTTTATCAAATCGCTAAAGTCCCAGGGCGTCGATATTATCGGTCGTGAATACGTCGATGAAAAAACGGTGGATTTCAGCGCCGTTCTTACCAGTATCCGCGGCAAGAACGCCGATCTGATCTTCTTTGGCGGCGTTGATTCCCAGGCGGCGCCGCTGGCCAGACGCATCAAACAGCTCGGCATGCCCGCCACGCTAATGGGTGCCGGTGGTTTTGTCAGCCAGACGTTCCTGACGCTGGCGCAAAAAGAGGGTGAAGGCGTGGTGGCGCTGGAACCGGGACTGCCGGTGGATAAAATGCCGGGGGGACACGTGTTTGAACAGGCGTATATCGATCGCTACAAAACCCATATCGAACTTCACGCCCCATTTGCCTATGACGCCACCAGCGTGCTGATTGACGCTATCGAGCAGGCCGACTCCACCGATCCGGCAAAATATCTGCCCAAACTGCGCGCGATTAAACATCAGGGCGTCACCGGCGTGATTGCCTTTGACGCGCAGGGCAACCTGCAGAATCCGTCTTTCACCGTCTATAAAGTGGTCAACGGCAAGTGGGTACCGCAAAGCGTATTGGGCGGTGCCGGCGTAGGTTTGCGAACCGATCGGTGACATAAAATGAGTGGCGAATCATGAGTTGTGAATATAGAAATGACCTGGGCATATTGGCCCGACGGCGCATTGAGGCCGAAATCATCAAACCTATCTATGACATCCTGGTACGGGATATCGGTAAGGCCCGTGCCCAGGCGATCATTGGCGAAGCGGTGGAAAACGCCGCTATCGAGGCGGGCAAGGAATTTGCCGACCGCGAGCCGGGCGGCGCGAATATCCAAAGCTTTGCCGCCTTGCAATACTTATGGGAAAAAGACGACGCGCTGGACGTCAAGGTGATCGCCAGCGATGAACAGCACTTTGATTACGATGTGCATCGCTGTCGTTACGCCGAGATGTATCACGAAATGGGGCTGGGGGAAATCGGCCATCTGCTCTCTTGTGCCCGCGACAGCCAGTTTATTATCGGGTATGCCCCAGAGGTGAAATTGACCCGTACCCAGACCATTATGTGCGGGGCGGCGAGCTGCGATTTCCGCTACGCGGTGGCGCCGCAGGCGACGGCGGATAAAAAATCATGAGCGCCGTCATTATCGTTAACGGCGAGCGGTTGTGGCATACCCTGACCGTCATGTCCCGGTTCGGCGCCATTGCCCATGGCGGCGTCACCCGCCTAGCGCTGGGCGAAGAAGATCGGCAGGCGCGCGATTGCCTGAGCCGCTGGGCGTTGGACGCCGGTTGCCAGGTGCGGATCGACCGGATGGGCAATATGTTTCTGCGCCGGGAAGGTACGCGCCCGGAACTGCCCGCGGTGGTTACCGGTTCTCATCTTGATTCGCAGCCCAAGGGTGGGCGCTTCGACGGCGTGTATGGCGTAATGGCCGGACTGGAGGCAATACGCGCGCTCAACGATGCGCAGATTCAAACCGAACGCGCCATCGAAGTGATTAACTGGACCAATGAAGAGGGCGCGCGTTTTGCACCGGCCATGATTGCCTCGGGCGTGTTTGCCGGGATTTTTGATCTGGCCTATGGTCATAGCCGTACGGACCACGACGGGGTGAGCATCCTGCAGGCGCTACGCCAAATTGGCTATGAAGGCGAACGCCCGATGGGCAGCCTCGCCATCCACGCCGCCTTTGAGCTGCATATTGAACAAGGCCCGATCCTTGAGGCGGAGAATCGGCTAATCGGCATCGTTACCGCCGCCCAGGGCCAGCGCTGGTTTGAAGCGACGATTGTCGGGTTCAGCGCCCACGCAGGCACCACCCCGATGGATAAGCGCCGGGACGCGCTGCTGGGGTTTGCCCGGATGGTCAATGCGGTGAACGATATTGGCCGAGCGTTTATGCCGGACGGGCGCGCCACCGTCGGCATGGCGCAGATCACCCCCAACTCGCGCAACGTGGTGCCCGGCCAGGTGTTTTTCAGCGTAGAATTCCGCCATCCCGACGAGGCGATATTGGAACAGATGGAACAGCGGCTGCGCCAGGCCATCGACGGCGTTAACAACGGCGCACTGACGGCGGAGGTCAATCGCATCTTTGCCTATCCACCGGTAACATTTGATGAGAACTGTATCGCCGGCGTGCGCAACGCGGTGGCGGCGCTGGGCTACTCCCACCGGGAGATGGTATCCGGCGCGGGCCATGACGCCTGCTACCTTAGCGCCGTTGCGCCGACCGCGATGATCTTCATCCCCTGCGTCGACGGCGTCAGCCATAATGAAGCGGAGAATATTGACCCGCAGTGGGCCACGGCGGTAGCCAACGTGCTGGTTAACGCCCTGCTGGCAAAGGCCGGCCGGGTCGCGGCGGCAACATCCGCTGGATAGCTTATCCCTGGCAGGGCCGGCAAGCGGTCCGCGCCGGCTAAACGCGCCGCATCCGGTGATACGCCGCCGTCATGATTTTTCACGGCCATCGGCCGGCGTGGTTACGGCATGACGCCGGCGATAACGCGCCGTCGCCAGCCTGGCGCCGCAGGTAGGCGAACACCAGACGCGGTCGCCGCGCCTGGATCGGTCGACAAACAGCACCGGACAGGTCGCGCTGGCGCATTCCCGGATCCGGCCACGCAAAGGTCCACTTAATAGCGCCACCGCATCCCGGGCGACCAGCGATAATATCTGTTGCTGGGTGATTCCCGGCCGTACCGCTAGACCGGTGGCGTCGCGATCGAGGGCCACCGCCGGCGGCGGGCATCCGGCCCAGTAATTGACACATTCCAGGTCCTGTTCGGGGGGCGTTTTTCCCCGGCGCGCGGCCTGCACCACGGCAAAAATTGCCGCGCGCAGGCCGCGCATCCGGGCAAGATCCTCCTCGGTCGCCGGCCGGTCGGGCTGCGGTAATCCCACGTGGCTTAGCCAGTCCTGCCAGAGCTTGCCATTCCTGATGCGCTCAAAACGCCTGCCGGTCCATTCCCCAAGCGTCTCTACCAGATACAGGCACGGCGTGCCCGCCCGGTATTTGAGCCTGAGATCTTTTTCACCCGGCGGAGAACCCACCGGCGGGGCGGCCAATCCTGCCGACGGCGGCACGGTTGCGGGAATAGCGGATTTCATGTGGTCCCCTAAATCGAAACGCGAAAAACGACGTTGACCCCCGCTTTGAGAGAGGGGGATCGTCCGCAGCTTTTCGTCCAAGACCCTAGTATAAATAGGTTTAAACCTATTTGCCTTAACGAATAATGACCTATGTATATCTAGAATTGATATTTGTAGATCTGCCGTTAGATCATATAGTCACGTCATGGGATTAACACATGACATCATACTATGACATCCTTGATTAACAAGGCGGCAACCGCCGCGAAACCACACTCCTCGCACGCCGCCGGACCAGGGGGGCGGAGCTTACGCCACGCTGTAGGGCATTTTTTATGGCGTTTTTTATGGCACCACGGCCGTGGATGGCTGTCCACCCTGCTGTTGGTGCTGGCCTGGTACCTCGCCTCGGCAACGGGTTATCTCAGCGCCCGTGCGCTGCCTGGCCCCGATCGTATTCTTATCCGGGCATGGCAACTGACCTTGGACGGCACCTTGCCCCAGGCACTGTGGGTCAGCCTGTCGAGAGTCTTTTGGGGGGCATTGCTAGGCATGGCCGTTGGATTGACCGCCGGCCTTATCGCCGGATTTTCGCGGCTGGGCGAAGACATGCTCGATAAGCCGATGCAGATGATACGCACCATTCCCTTTACCGCATTGGTGCCCCTGTTCATTTTATGGTTCGGTATTGATGAACTGCCGAAAATACTGCTGGTGGCGCTGGGCGTTATGGTCCCGCTGTATGTGAATACCTTCGGCGGCATTCGCAACGTCGATATCAAACTGGTGGAAGTCGCCCGGGTCGCCCGTATGAGCCGCGTGGCCATTGCCTTTCAGGTGCTGCTGCCCGCTGCCTTGCCCACGTTGCTGTTAGGGCTGCGTTTTGCCCTGGCCTTGGGCTGGATCGCCATTATTGTCGGGGAAACGGTGGGGGCGAACTCCGGTATCGGCTTCCTGCTCACCTCCGCCCGGCAGTTTGTCCGTACAGATGTCATGTTGGTCTGCGTTTGTCTGTATGCGCTGCTGGGACTGTTCACCGACTATCTGGTGCGTTTGCTGGAAAAATGGTTGCTGTGCTGGCGGGTGGTTTACGCCGGCTGATTTTGATGCTCCCCGAAAATTCATTCGTCTGATCCGAGGAAACCGTTATGACCGTTGTTGTCGGCGCACATCCGCAAAATCTCTCGCTGTCGATTCTGGCCCGCAGAACACCGCAGGTGGCAGCCCTGCGCGAAGCGGGCATCAGCTTCTTTATCCATGGCGCCGGCGCCCAAACGCTAGCCCTGGTCCGCCTCGGCGTGATCCAGTTGGCCGGCACCGGCGCCACCCCCCCGCTGCTGGCCAAAAACAGCGGCCTGGACGTGGCGGTGTTCGGCATGTCGGCGCCACGCCCGGAAAACGGCGGTTTGCTGGTTCACCGCGACGCGCCGATACACAGCCTGCAAGACCTGATCGGCAAAAGTATCGCCCTGATGCCGATCTCCTGGCATCAACAATTCCTGGCGGCGGAACTGGACCATGCCGGGCTGGACTGGCGCGACGTCAACGCGGTAGAGCTTTTGCCCACGACGGCGGGCGATGCGTTGGTCGCCGGGCTTCTCGATGCCATGGTCGCCACCGACCCGCTGTATTCACAGTTGGCGTCGAAAATTCCCCTGCGCGTCTTGGCCCGGCCCGGCGTCAATTTTTCCAATCGTTCCGTTTACTGGGGTACCCATGACATCCTCGATCGGCGGCCGGACGCCGTGCAGGCGCTTTATGAGGCGTTGATCGTTTCCGAACTCGCCACCCAGGCCGACCCGGAGGAGTCGGCTCGGCTACTGGACGGCGTCAACGGCAACAGCGCCGCACAATGGCTAGCCACGCTGAAAGCACGCATTTGGGGAATCACGCCGCCGGATGCGGCGTTCCTGGCCGAGCAGCAATCTCATGGGGATCTGTTCGTTAAATTTGGCCTCCTGGCGCAAGCGCGGGATATTCGCGACACGGTGACCGACCGCTTCGCGCACTCCACTTTACGTTAACCTCATTCGGGAGCTTTTTATGGAAGTCTTATGGTATCTGACCGGTCCCAACGGCCGTTATCCCTGGCGGGCGGATGGCGCACGGGCATTGACCTATCCCTATTTTCAACAGTTGGCCCGCGCCGTCGACCATTTGGGTTTTACCGGCGCCCTGCTGGCTACCGGGGCGCACGACGCTTGGGTACAGGGTGCATCGCTGATTCCTTATACCGATGATTTTCAACATCTGATCGCCGCGCACCCCCCGCTGCTCTCGCCAACCCTGCTGGCAAAAATGATCACCACCTTCGATCAGTTCTCCAAAGGGCGGCTGCGGGTGAACATCGTCAACGGCGATGCCAAATTGATTGCACAGTTCGGTGTGCATTTAAGCCATGATGAACGCTACGCCTATACCGATGAGTATCTTACCGTGCTGACCGCACTGCTGCGCGGCGAAACGGTAACCTTTAAAGGTAAATATATCCATGTGGTGGATGCGGGCCTGCCACTGCCGCCTTATCAACGGCCCATTCCGCCGTTATGGTTCGGCGGCTCGTCCAAGGCGGCGCATGAAGTGGCCGCCAAGCATATCGATACCTACCTGTCCTGGGGGGAAACCCCGCAGCAGGCGCAGGAGAAGATCCGCGAAGTCCGGCAATTGGCCGCCCAATACGGGCGGGCGGATAAAATCCGTTTTGGCATCCGCCTGTATGTCATTGTTCGTGATACAGAAGAGGCAGCCTGGGCCGCCGCGCAGGATCTTTACGACCATATGGACGAAAAATCCATCGCCGGTGCTCAGAACTACGTTGCCGGCATCGATTCCATCGGGCAACAACGCATGTCGGCCCTACACCACGGGCAAAAACCGCAGGATCTGCGCGAACTGGAGATTGCGCCTAACCTGTGGTCGGGCATCGGCTTGGTCCGACACGGCCCCGGTACCGCCCTGGTGGGCAGTCCGCGTCAGGTGCTGGCGCGTATACAGGATTACCGGGATGCGGGAATCGAGGTATTTATCGTTTCCGGCATGCCTTTACTGGAAGAAGCCTACCGGTTCGCCGAGCTGGTTCTCCCCCATCTGCCCGTGACCCGTAAAACCGAACAGGGCATTACGTCCGCCTGGACTAAAGAAAGAGATACCGCATGGAAAAATCAAGGTTGAATCACCAGGAATCATTAAGCGCACAGGGAACCGCCCGCCGGCGAATCATCACGGCCCTGGGCGTCGGCACGGCGGCGCTTTGGCTGGGTACTTACCCAGGTTATGCCCGTTCCCAGTCCGCGCCGACGGCGGCCGACGGCGCGACGGTGCGAATTTCCCCGTTACAAGCTTTTAATTTCCTGACGCTGGCGCAGCTGGACGGTTTAATTGACAGCCAGGTGGCATCGGCGGGCGGCAAGGTTGACTGGAAACCTGCCTTCCCTGCCTATGTGCCTACCGCCGAGGCATTGCGCGGCGGCAGTATCGATATCGGCAGCGGCAGCTCCACGTCGTTTATTACCGCCTCGGCGGATGATAAGGATTTAGTGGTGTTTGCGGTAGAACGCAGCTCCGGCAAAGATCAGGGCATTGTCGCCACCGGCGCCAGCGGGATCCATGCCATCATCGACCTGATAGGCAAAAAAGTGGCGGTCAACCAGGGCGGCAGCGGCGAATACCTGCT
>JAATGH010000375.1 GCA_015654745.1 Enterobacterales bacterium | reverse complement strand
TAGGCTTTCATGCCGTTGCGGATACGAATCTGGTGCTGGGCCATCAAGTCCTTGATGCCGGTCACCTGCCGATCCGTTGAGCGGGTAGCGATAATGCCGAGGGCATAAGGGATCTGGATGGAGAAGTTGTTGCGCTGCGTGGCCTGGTTAGGAATGCCAAACAGGGTAAACGACGCCGGAGCCGGCTGGGTTTCCCACTCCGCCTCGATCGCCGCCAGCTTGGTTTTCTGCACATCGCCCATTTCGTAGCCGGATTCGTCACCCAGTACGATCACCGACAGCACCGCCGCCATGCCGAAAGCCGCCGCTATAGCGTAGGAACGCCGTGCGAAAGCCACATCACGGCCTTTTAGCAGATAGTAGGAGCTGATGCCGAGCACAAACATGGCGCCGGTACAGTAGCCGGCGGCCACGGTATGGACGAATTTAACCTGCGCGACCGGATTAAGCACCAGATCCGCGAAGCTGACCATCTCCATGCGCATGGTTTCATAATTGAAATCAGAGGCGATGGGGTTTTGCATCCAGCCGTTGGCCACCAGGATCCACAGGGCGGAAAGGTTTGAGCCCAACGCCACCATCCAGGTCACCGTTAAATGCTGCGTTTTGCTAAGGCGGTCCCATCCAAAGAAAAACAACCCGACAAAGGTCGACTCCAGGAAGAAGGCCATCAACCCTTCGATGGCCAGGGGGGCGCCGAAAATGTCGCCGACATAGTGGGAAAAATATGACCAGTTGGTCCCGAACTGGAACTCCATGGTCAGGCCGGTAGCCACACCCAGGGCAAAGTTGATACCAAACAGCTTGCCCCAGAATTTCGTCATATCTTTATAAATTTGTTTGCCGGACAGGACGTAGACCGTTTCCATGATGGCCAAAAGAAAGGCCATCCCCAGGGTAAGTGGGACAAACAGGAAATGGTACATCGCAGTTAAGGCAAACTGTAACCGTGACAGTTCGACGACATCAAACATATTGACTCCTTGCTCCTCGCGGGATGGCTCCCACGTGCGGTAATCTGGCGCTTCGATGTTACGAAGCTACGCAACAACCCGCGGTGAATAATAAAGAGTTTATAGTTGTTCCTAACCTGGCCATTCCGTGCCAACCAGCGCGTAAGCGTCAGTACGGAAAAGGGAAGGTGGATTTTAATAAAACAGCACTTTCTGAATAGAACAGCCCATATAGTACCCCTCAACTTACTCGGGATAAATATCTTTTTTCGTGACGCTGGTTAAGAATTGACATCACGATCAAACCCGGCCTGAAAACCAATCAAGAGCAAAATTGAGCTAGCGCAAATTAGGTGAATTTAAACATAACCGGCCACATAAAATCATTGATTTAGCGCAATTTTTGCCACGTATTGTTAAAAATTACAATATATATCGATCTCAATGCGCGTGATGTTAAAAAACTGTGATTAATAAGATCACTAAATTACCCAAAAAGAAAAATATCAGCTGATGATATTTTTAATTTGTTACAACACTATTATTTTCTGGGCGGCCCGGAGGATCTGCTGGGGTTATTGCAAATATAGTTTTTATTTAGAATAAATGTGGTGGTTTTGCTAATTGGCTCGTCAGGTAAAATGGCCGGCATGACGCCAAACCGCCGAGCGCACGCCAAAATGAATCAATGCTCGCGCCGGCAAAAAAAAGCGCGACCGTGAAAGCACCTAGCCAAACCTGGCCTAGTGCCCCTCAGTCGCGCCTTGCCGCCTGCCCGCAAGCGGGCGCTCAGGAAACCGCGTTAGACCAGCAGCGTTTTTAATGCCTGCCCAATATCCGCCAGGCTGCGCACGGTTTTGACGCCGGCAGCCTCAAGTGCGGCGAATTTCTCATCCGCGGTGCCTTTGCCACCGGCGATAATTGCCCCGGCGTGCCCCATCCGCTTACCTTTCGGCGCGGTAACGCCCGCAATATACCCGACCACCGGCTTGGTCACATGTTCCTTGATATAGGCTGCCGCCTCTTCTTCCGCGCTGCCGCCTATTTCACCGATCATCACAATAGCCTCGGTTTGCGGATCTTGCTCAAACAGCTTGAGGATATCAATAAAATTGGACCCCGGGATGGGATCGCCGCCGATGCCGACGCAGCTTGACTGGCCCAGTCCGGTGTCGGTCGTCTGTTTTACCGCTTCATAGGTCAACGTACCCGAACGGGAAACGATCCCTACGCGACCAGGCTGATGAATATGGCCCGGCATAATCCCGATTTTGCATTCACCCGGGGTGATAACGCCTGGACAGTTGGGGCCAATCATTCGCGAGCTGCTTTGATCCAGCTTGGCCTTGACCACCAGCATGTCCAGGGTGGGGATGCCCTCGGTGATGCAAATGATCAGCTCAATGCCGGCGTCAATGGCTTCAAGGATGGAGTCCTTGCAAAAAGGCGCGGGAACGTAAATCACCGACGCCGTGGCGCCGGTTTTTGCTACGGCTTCACGCACGGTGTTAAATACCGGCAGACCCAGATGCTCGGTGCCACCTTTACCCGGCGTTACGCCGCCGACCATTTTGGTGCCATAGGCCAGCGCCTGTTCGGAATGGAAACTCCCCTGGCTGCCGGTAAATCCCTGGCAAATGACTTTCGTATTCTTGTCGATTAAAATGGACATTATTTCCCCTCCACCGCGGCTACCGCTTGTTGGGCCGCGTCGGTCAAACTGGTGGCGGCAATGATGTTCAGGCCGCTTTCGGCCAAGGTCCTGGTACCAAGTTCGGCGTTATTCCCTTCCAGGCGCACCACCACCGGCACGTTGACGCCGACTTCCGCCACCGCGCCGATGATACCTTCGGCAATCAGGTCACAGCGTACGATGCCGCCGAAGATATTCACCAGCACGGCTTTCACGTTTTCATCCGACAGTATGATTTTAAACGCTTCGGTTACCCGTTCTTTGGTCGCGCCGCCGCCGACATCCAGGAAGTTGGCCGGCGAGCCGCCGTGCAGTTTCACGATATCCATGGTTCCCATGGCCAGACCGGCACCGTTGACCATGCAACCGATATTGCCGTCCAGGGCCACATAGTTCAGTTCCCATTGCGCCGCCTGAGCTTCACGGGCATCTTCCTGGCTGGGGTCGCGCATTTCGCGCAGTTCAGGCTGGCGGAACAGGGCGTTGCCATCGGCGCTGAGCTTGCCGTCCAGGCAGATCAGATTGCCATCACGGGTGATCACCAGCGGATTAATCTCCACCAGCGCCAGATCCCGTTCCAGGAATAACGTGGCCAATCCCATAAAAATTTTGGTGAACTGGCCGATCTGCTTACCGGACAGCCCTAATTTGAACGCCAGTTCACGTCCTTGGAACGGTTGTGGACCGGTCAACGGGTCGAGCGCCACCTTATGAATAAGATGCGGCGTCTGTTCGGCGACTTTTTCAATTTCCACCCCCCCCTCGGTAGACGCCATAAAGACCACGCGCCGCGATCCGCGATCCACTACCGCACCAAGATAAAGTTCTTTATCGATATCGGTTGCGGCTTCCACCAGAATTTGGTGAACCGGTTGGCCCAGCGCGTCGGTCTGGTAGGTCACCAGCCGTTTTCCCAGCCAGTTTTCCGCAAAGGCGCGGATCTCTTCTTTACTGTTGACGACCTTAACGCCGCCGGATTTGCCGCGACCGCCGGCATGCACCTGACATTTCACCACCCAGGGGCCAGCTCCAATCTTGGAGGCGGATTCCTCAGCTTCCCGTGGCGTGGTACATGCAAACCCCGTGAGGGCAGGCAGACCATACCGAGCAAACAGCTGTTTTGCCTGATATTCATGTAAGTTCATGATGTTCTTTCCATCTTCGTCTGGAGTATTGACGGCAGCGTGCTAAGGCCGCCATTAAAGAATTGTACGCGAAAGCAGTAAAACGCCGACAACTTCGCGATGCAGTCCAAGAACTTATGACGGATACGGCCGCCGGCCGTATCCGTTATCCGCTAAACGTCAAGCAGCAGACGGGTCGGATCTTCTAGCATATCTTTCACGGTCACCAGGAAACTCACCGACTCTTTGCCGTCAATCAGCCTATGGTCGTAAGAAAGCGCCAGATACATCATCGGCAGGATAACCACCTGGCCGTTAACCGCCATGGGACGATCCTTGATGGCATGCATGCCCAGGATCGCACTTTGCGGTGGATTGATGATAGGCGTAGACATCAAAGAACCGAAGACACCGCCGTTGGTAATGGTAAAATTACCCCCGGTCAGCTCTTCCACCTTCAGTTTGCCGTCTCGGCCTTTCACCGCCAATTCCTTGATGGCTTTTTCCACATCACCCATTCCCAGGGCGTCCACATCGCGTAGCACCGGCGTGACCAGCCCGCGCGGAGTGGAGACGGCAATACTGACGTCAAAGTAGTTGTGATAGACCACATCTTCGCCGTCAATAGAGGCATTCACTTCCGGGAAACGTTTTAGTGCTTCCACCACTGCTTTGATATAGAAGGACATAAAACCAAGACGGATGCCGTGGCGTTTTTCAAACACCTCACCATATTGCTTACGCAAATCCATAATCGGTTTCATGTTGACTTCATTGAAGGTCGTCAACATGGCGGTACTGTTCTTGGCTTCCAGCAGACGCTCGGCGACCCGTTTGCGCAAACGGGTCATCTGAACGCGTTTTTCACTACGTCCGCCAAGGGAGGCAACCGCGGTTATGGCCAGCGCTGGCGCGGCCGATGGCGTAGACACGGAGGCGCCTGGAGCGGCGAGCGCGGGTTTATCGGCGAGATGTTTTTCCACGTCTTCGCGGGTAATACGCCCGCCGACGCCGCTGCCGACAATGTCTTGCGCCTTAAGCTCATGTTCGGCAATCAGACGGCGAATGGCCGGGCTGATCGCTTCGGTGTTGTGCTCTTCCAGGCCGGCGGTATAGCGCTGGGCCGGGGTGGATTCCTTGGCTTGCGATTTTTCCGAGGTTTCCTGGCCGGTGCTGTCGCCGGGACGCAGGCGCCCCAACACCTGCCGTGAAGTCACGGTCGCGCCTTCATCCTCCAGCAGCGCTTCCAATACTCCCGCCTCGGGAGCGGGCACTTCCAGCACCACCTTGTCGGTTTCAATTTCAACCAGCACTTCATCGCGTTGAACGCTATCGCCAGGTTTTTTATGCCAGGTGGCGACGGTCGCATCGGCAACGGATTCAGGAAGGTCGGGAACCAGAATATCTACGCTACTCATTCTCTATCCTTATATTTAATTAACGTTCAGCGCGTCATTGACCAGATTTTTTTGTTGTGTCTGGTGCACGGACAAATACCCAACCGCTGGTGAAGCGGATGCCGGGCGTCCCGCGTAACGTAGCGATGCTCCAAAAGCAATGACTTCACGGAAATGATGTTGACTGCAATACCAGGCACCTTGGTTCAGCGGCTCCTCTTGGCACCAGACAAAGTCTTGTACATGGGCGAATGGCTTGAGAACCTCCTGTACCACTTGGTGCGGGAACGGATAAAGCTGTTCTATGCGCACAATGGCCACATCCTGCTGGCCGTTTTTGCGGCGCTGGTCCAATAAATCATAATAAACTTTACCAGAACACATCACGACGCGCTTTACTCCCTTGGGATCCAGCTCATCAATTTCGCCGATGGCGGGCAGGAAACTGCCTTGCGCCAAATCCTCAAATGACGAGATAGCCATAGGATGGCGCAGTAGCGATTTCGGCGACATGACGATCAGCGGCCGGCGCATATTGCGCAAGGCCTGACGCCGCAACATATGGTAGACCTGCGCCGGGGTGGACGGGACGCAGACCTGCATATTTTGTTCGGCACACAGTTGCAAATAGCGTTCCAGCCGCGCCGAAGAGTGCTCCGGCCCCTGCCCTTCGTAACCGTGCGGCAACAGCATCACCAGTCCGCACATCCGGCCCCATTTTTGTTCGCCGGAGCTAATGAACTGATCGATAACCACCTGCGCGCCGTTGGCAAAATCACCGAACTGGGCCTCCCAGATCACCAGCGTACGCGGCTCGGCGGTAGCGTAACCGTACTCAAAGGCCAGCACGGCTTCTTCGGACAACACCGAGTCCCACACCCGGAAGGTGCCCTGGCCGTTGTGCACATGGGCCAGCGGCGTATAGGTCGAGCCGTTTTTCTGGTTATGCACCACCGCATGGCGATGGAAAAAGGTTCCGCGGGCGGTGTCTTCGCCGGACAGCCGGATGGGCACGCCTTCATCCACCAGCGTAGCGTAGGCCAGGGTTTCGGCGCCGCCCCAGTCAAAGGGTTTGCTGCCGGCGGCCATCAGGGCGCGATCGTTGTAGATCTTGGCTACCCGCGGCTGCATTTCCACACCGGCGGGCACTTCGCTGATACGCCGGGCCAGTTCCTGCAAACGTTTAGGGTCCACCTCGCTGGGGTAGGCCTCGTCCCAGTCATGATTAAGAAAACGCGACCAGGTGAAGGAGTGCATGTTCATGGGCCGCCACTCTTTTACCACACACTCCCCGCGATCCAGGGCGTCACGGTAGAGATTGACCATTTCGGTGGCGTCTTCCAGGTTAGCGATCCCGTCGCGCTCCAGTCGATCCGCGTAGATTTTGCGCGGTGTCGGATGTTTTTTGATTTTGTGATACATCAGCGGCTGGGTAGCGCTGGGCTCGTCCGCTTCGTTATGACCATGGCGGCGATAGCAAACCAGGTCGATCATCACGTCGCGTTTAAACGTATTACGAAAATCCAGCGCCACCCGGGTAACAAAGGCCACCGCTTCGGGATCGTCGGCGTTAACATGGAAAATCGGCGCCTGGACCATCTTGGCGATATCGGTACAGTATTGGGTCGAGCGGGCGTCATGGGGATTCGAGGTGGTAAAACCCACCTGATTGTTGACCACAATGCGCACCGTGCCGCCAACATCGTAGCCACGCGCCTTGGACATGTTCAGCGTTTCTTGCACCACGCCCTGACCGCTGATGGCCGCGTCGCCATGCAGGGTGATGGGCAGCACCATTTTGCTGCTTTGTTCGCCGAGCCTGTCGATACGGGCACGCACCGAGCCCTCCACCACCGGGCTGACGATCTCAAGGTGGGAAGGGTTGAATGCCAATGCCAAATGAACAATACCGCCGTCGGTTTCCACATCAGATGAAAACCCCTGATGATATTTCACGTCGCCGGTACCCAAATGCTCTTTATGCTTGCCGGCGAATTCGTCAAACAGATCCTGCGGCTGCTTGCCGAGCACGTTGATCAAAACGTTTAAACGACCACGATGCGCCATGCCCAGCACCACTTCGCGGGTGCCGTTTTTACCTGCATAACGAACCATCTCCTTTAGCATGGGGATCAGCGCGTCGCCGCCTTCCAGAGAGAAGCGTTTGGCACCGGGGAATTTGGCTCCCAGGTAGCGCTCGATGCCCTCGGCCGCCGTCAGTTCGCTGAGAAACCGCCGTTTTTCATCCGGGCTGAAGCTCGGCTGCCCCACCACGGACTCGATATGCTGTTGGATCCAGCGTTTCTCTTCCGTATTGGTAATATGCATATACTCGGCGCCAATGGAACCACAATAGGTCCGTTTCAATGCGTCGTAGAGATCCGCAAGCTTCATGGTTTCCCTGCCGATGGCAAAGGAACCGACGTTGAAGCTTTCCTGGAAATCAGCCTCGGTCAGATTGTGGAAAGCCGGATTCAAATCGGGAACGGTTTCCTGTTTCCATAAGCCCAGCGGGTCAAGATTGGCATGCTGGTGGCCGCGGAAACGAAACGCATTGATGAGCTGCAGGACTTTGACCTGTTTGGCATCGTTGTCCGGGTCGTTGACCGTGGAAGTATAGCGTGTAGCGTCTTTGGCCAGGCGCCGAAAATAGTCCCGGGTTTTGGAGTGGAGTTGGTCGGGGCTGACTCCAGCGGTGGGTAGCTGTTTGAAAATCGTACTCCAGCTATCGTCAATAGAGTCAGGATCCGTTAAAAAATCTTCATAGAGCTGCTCTATGTAGGACTGGTTCGCCCCCGCCAGATAGGAGG
>JAATGH010000446.1 GCA_015654745.1 Enterobacterales bacterium | reverse complement strand
GCCGGACTTAAACTTGGGTGGTCTGTTTTTGTTTTCATCTATGAGTCTGCTTACCAATCGGGAGGCCATTATTCCTCATCAGCGCATAAAAAACGAGGGGCGAATGCCCCTCGTCCTGTTCCACGTCCGGATATTGCGTAATTTTTCGGTGTGCTAAGCGTGTTTCTGCCGGGTTACGGCTTGGCCGCCGCCGCTGCCGCGGTGCTGACCCAACCGTCGAAGACGGCCTGATGCGCGGCAATCCACCCGTTGGTCTGGCGTTCGATATCCGCCTCTGACGCGTGGCCTTCGTGCATACGCAGGTTTTGGGCATTCACATCGCTAATCGGCAGCTTGATGATGGCGAACAGCTTGGCCGCCGCCGGATTGGCCTGCGCCCATGCTTTATTGGCTACGATACGCATCGTGTTTACCGGGAAACCATAATCCGCGCCGTTAGGTAGTTTGGTACTGATATTTTTCTGTACGCCGGGCAAAGACGAGAAGGGGACCTGCAGCCAGACAACGTCGCGGCCTGGCACCAACACGTCGCTGACCCAATAAGGTGTCCACGTGTAATACAGGATCGGTTTGCCTTCCTTAAAGCGGGCCAGCGTATCGGCGATGATGGCCGCATAGTTGCCCTGATTGTGTTCCACCGTCTTGGATAGGCCGTAGGCTTCGATTTGATGATTAATCACCGCCTCGCAGCCCCAGCCCGGCGTGCAGCCGGTGAGATCGGCCTTACCATTGCCGTTGGCGTCGAACAGCTTGGCCAGCGCGGGGTCTTTGAGCTGATCGAGGGTGGTGATATGGTATTTATCGGCGGTTTTTTTGTCGATCAGATATCCCTGCGCCGCCCCTTCCACATAGTTGCCCTGGCGGTAGAATTTGCCGTCGCCGCCCGCTGCCTGGTATTGGTCCGCGTGCAACGGATCCCAGTTTACCGCCATAAAGGTGGCGTCACCTGAGGCAATGGAAGTATAGGCCACGTTGTAATCCACTTCGCGGCTTGGCTTAACATCATAGCCCAGCTTGGCCAGCGCCTTGTTGACCAGCAACGTCTGAAACGTCTCTTCGGAAATGGTGCTTTGTAAGGGCTGAACATCAACCCCCTTTCCCGGTAAATCGGCGGCAAAAGCGCTTTGCGCGGCCATGGCGCCGGTAAGCGCCAGAGCGAGAATTCCTGTCTTATGCATATTATTTCCTGTTTAAGATTAAGCTTTTTTGGCAAAAGGGCGGGTAAACAACCCTATCGGGCCGCTGGCATACCAGCGGCGGTTGCCGCGACTGCGTCGATCCCGTCCCAGCGACTGCGTCAAACGGTCGAGGATAATGGCCAAAATGACGATGCCGGCGCCGCCAATGGTGGCCAGGCCCATGTCCAGTCGGCCAATACCGCGTAATACCATTTGTCCCAGGCCGCCTACGGCGATCATTGAGGCGATAACCACCATGGAGAGCGCCAACATCAGCGTTTGGTTAATTCCGGCCATGATGGTCGGCATCGCCAGCGGTAGCTGCACTTTAAACAGCAGTTGGCTTGGGCTTGCGCCAAATGACTCCGCGGCTTCGATCAAATCTTCCGGCACGTGTTTAATGCCTAAAATGGTCAGGCGAACCACCGGCGGCAGGGCGAAGATGATGGTGACCACTACGCCCGGTACGTTGCCAATGCCAAACAACATGACGATGGGCACCAGGTAGACAAACGCCGGCGTGGTTTGCATGGCGTCAAGCAACGGCCGGATAAATTTCGCCGCGCCGTCGCTGCGCGCCAGCCAAATTCCCAGCGGTAGGCCTATTACCACGCAAAACAGTAGCGACGTGAGCACCAACGCCAGCGTCACCATGGCCTGCGACCATGCCCCGATAGCGCCAATGACCATTAACGACACCAGCGTGGCGACGCCCATTCCCAGACTGGACATTTGCCAGGCCAGCAGGGCGAAAATCACGATGGCCAGCGGCGCCGGCATCCCCAGCAGCAAATGCTGAAAACCGCTGAGTATGACGTCTACCGGTACCCGGATGCCCTGAAACAGCGGGCGGAAATGCAAGACCACCCAGTCAATTGCGGTTGTCACCCATGAATCGAGCGGGATCAGCGTGTTATGGAACGGGTCCAGCCAATTAAAATGCTCCGGCGCCGGCGCAGCACCGCTATTAAGCCAATCCGCCCCAGGCTGGGCCGCATGGGTAACATCCGGGCCGGTGGGCGCGCTCGCGCTCCAGGCATCAGCGGAACTTCCCGCGCCGTTGGCGGGTGCGGTTTGTGCTGCCTGGTTGGCGGTACCACCCCAAGGGTCTACCGCCGGCGTGGCGGCGGCCTGTTGCGTCGCATGCGTATCCAGGGTCGGCTGGGATGCCGAAGTGCCCGGCCAGGTATGGGTTGTGGTCTTATTCATTGGTCGCCCCCTCTTTGTCTAATGCCTGTAGCAGCATGCCTTTCGATATGATTCCGAGGTATTGATTCTCCTCGCCGACCACCGGCACGGCGCAAGGCGCCTGGGCCACGGTGGAAATCAGCTCGCTCAAAGGCGTATCGCCGGGTACCGGCGTGGGGCTGTCGAGCAGCGCCTGTTCCAAGGCCAGATTGCCGGCCAGGGCGGCTTTCAATGAGTCGATGGAGACTACGCCGATAAATTTTTGCCCGCGTTCCAAGACATAGCCAAAATCACGATCTTCATCTTGCAGCAGCTTGAGCGCGGAACGCGGGCCGAAGCCCGGCGTTTTGCGGATCAGCGTCACCGGTCGGCGACGGGCAATATCCTTGGCGCTGAATACATGACTGACGTCCACACCGCGAAAGAAGGTTCGAACGTATTCATTGGCCGGATTATTCAGAATCTCGTCCGGCGTGCCGACCTGAACCACCACGCCGCCTTGCATAATGGCGATACGGTCGCCTATGCGCATCGCCTCGTCCAGATCGTGGGAGATAAACACAATGGTGCGCTGGTGGCGGGATTGCAGTTTGATCAGCTCATCTTGCATTTCGGCGCGGATCAGCGGATCCAGCGCTGAAAAGGCTTCATCCATCAGCAGAATATCCGGATCGTTGGCCAAGGCGCGCGCCAAGCCCACCCGCTGGCGCATCCCGCCGGAAAGCTCATCCGGCCAGGACAGCGCGTGGGCGTCCAGACCGACCTGTGACAGCGCTTCCAATGCTTTAGCGTGGCGTTCGCGCAGCGGCATCCCAGCCAGCATCATGCCAAACGCGGTGTTATCCAGCACATTCAAATGCGGCATTAAGGCAAAGGATTGGAATACCATGCCGATTTTTTTGCGGCGAACGTCGCGCAATGCGCGGTCGGAGATGGTGGCGATATTTTCGCCATCGATCAGCACGTCGCCGCGGGTCGGTTCTATCAGACGATTGAGAAGGCGTACCATGGTGGATTTACCGGAGCCGGATAATCCCATGATGACAAATATCTCGCCTTCTTCAATGGCCAGACTGG
>JAATGH010000166.1 GCA_015654745.1 Enterobacterales bacterium | reverse complement strand
GTTGCGGGATCGGATTTAAGACGGCTTAGTTGTCCCCTCGCAACCTGTTGATGAGATAGCGCGAACCTAACCCGACGATGATCGTGATCAGCATCGAAGGTAGAAGCAGCCACCATATTATCGAGTGATTGCAACTCTCACCGGGCACGCAATCGCCGAGTGCGCTCGCGAGAATGGAGAAGGATATGAGAGGTAATCCGACGATAAATGACCGGCTGGACGGCTGGCGCCTGCGCCGCGATAGTGATGGCCGAGCGAACCGCTTGCGCGGCCTGGACCCAGCTGTCTTCACTGGAAGCATGAATAGTCGCCAGCGGCTGCCCGATTTGCACCGATTCGCCCAGACGCACCATCTGGGTCAACCCCACGCTATAGTCGATAGCGTCGCTGACACGCCGGCGACCGCCCCCCAGGGCCACTACCGCCATACCCAAGGCTCGGGTATCCATAGCGTTGATATAACCCGCCCGGCTGGCAAAAACCGGTTTGCTTAGCGTCGCCGCCGGCAGATAGCTGTCGTAACGGTTGATAAAATCGCGCGGCCCCCCTTGGGCGGCCACCATGCGGCCAAAGCGTTCCGCCGCCTCGCCGTTGTCAAGTACCCGCTGCAGCCGCGCCCGCGCCTCGCCCTCATTATCAGCCAGGCCGGACGTCAGCAACATCTCGCCGCATAAGGCCATGGTGACTTCCAGCAGTCGGGAATTACGTTCCTCCCCGACAAGAAAGCGAACCGCCTCGCGAACCTCAAGCCCGTTGCCGGCACTTGATGCCAGTACCTGATTCATATCGGTGAGCAACGCGGTGGTCCTACACCCTGCGCCGTTAGCCACGCCGACAATGGCTTTCGCCAGCGCAACCGATTGTTCACCATTAGGCATCAAGGCTCCCGACCCCACTTTCACATCCATCACCAGCGCGTCCAGCCCCTCGGCCAGTTTTTTAGCCAAGATCGACGCGGTTATCAATGGAATGGAGTCCACCGTGGCGGTAACGTCGCGGGTGGCATAAAACCGTTTATCCGCCGGCGCCAGGGAATTGGTTTGGCCGATAATCGCGACCCCCACGTCCTTGATCATCGCGCGAAAGCTTGCGTCGTCAGGAAATATATTCAGACCGGGGATAGATTCCAGTTTATCCAGCGTGCCGCCGGTGTGGCCCAATCCCCGCCCGGAAACCATCGGCACAAAACCGCCGCAGGCGGCAATCATCGGCCCCAGCATCAGGGAGGTGACGTCGCCCACCCCGCCGGTCGAATGTTTATCCACCACCGGCCCGCCCAAATCGCTGCCGCGCCAGTACAGGACATGGCCGGAATCGCGCATCGCCAGGGTCAGCGCCACGCGCTCGCCAAGATTCATATCATGAAAAAAAATGGTCATCGCCAGCGCGGCGATTTGTCCTTCCGATACCGTATTATCCCGCACGCCATTAATAAAAAAACGGATCTCATCTTCACTCAGCGACCCGCCGTCACGTTTTTTGCGAATTATTTCTTGTGCCAGGAACAAGGTAACCCCCTGCAGAACATCAAAACGGGCAATGCCCGCCGAAGGGGAATAATCCCCATGGACTCAGGCCTATCATTGGCAAAAATCAGTAATTGCCGCTCGTTTCCGGCGATGCCTGCCCCAATGCGGCCAAAAGGCTTGCCAGCAGGCTCGACGCGCCAAAGCGGAAATGCCGTGCGTCGACCCAGCCGACACCCATTACGCGATCCGCCAGCGCCAGGTAGGCAGCCGCTTCCACCGCGGTGCGCACCCCGCCCGCCGGCTTGAGGCCCACCCGATCGCCAACGCCTTTAGCGCGGATCACCGACAGCATGATTTCCACATTTTCCAGCGTGGCGTTTACCGGTACTTTGCCGGTGGAGGTTTTGATAAAGTCCGCGCCGGCATCAATGGCGATGTTCGCCGCTCGCCGAATCAGATCCGGGCGCTTAAGTTCGCCGGCTTCAAGGATAACCTTGAGCAACACCCCACTGGCGGCGCATAACGCCTTGCATTGAGCGACCAGCTCGGCGCCCACCTGCTCATTACCGGCCATCAGCGCCCGGTAAGGGAACACCACATCCACTTCGTCGGCGCCATAGGCTATGGCCGCACGGGTTTCAGCCAAGGCAATAACCGTATCATCGCCGCCATGGGGAAAATTGACGACGGTGGCGATACGAATGTCCGGCGTATTCTGGTTGAGCAGCGTCTTGCGCGCCACTGGAATGAAACGGGGATAAATACAGATCGCCGCGGTATTACCTGCCGGGCTCTTGGCCTGATGACATAGATGGATTATCTGTTCATCGGTGTCGTTATCGTTGAGGATGGTAAGATCCATCAGCCCCAGCGCACGCCGGGCCGCAACGGTTAAATCACTCATAGTACTCTCCAACTTTTCGGTTCACAGCGCGAACCGAAGATGAAAATAGGGCGTTATGGTCAAACCCATAACGCGCCGTATCGTTGGCGAGCGGACTTGGTTCCATGAAGAAAGACCCGGAACCGTCAAGCTATCCGGGCGTCAGAGATCCTTCTCGCCGCATAAGCCTGTATCAAATACGCAGGGTAAATGCTCCTGCCTTACGCGCGTTCTCTATTTTTCCACATTTGGCGGAAATTAGCTGCTTAAGGATTGAGAATTATGCGTAGGATCCCGATTATCCGCCAAATTGATTCGCTATACGCGGTCTAAAGCAAATAAATCAAGGCTATTGCGATAGATTATTTCAGCAATACGTTCCGGCGGCTCGGGCCGAAGTTCGCACAGTGCCGCGAAAGTCAGCGGGAGACGTTCGGGGCGATTGGGTTGCCCTTGATACCCGGACAAGGGCATATCCGGCGCGTCGGTTTCCAGCAGCAGCCGTTCCAGCGGCAAACGCGCCACCGCCCGGCGGGTTTTATTGGCGCGCGTATAGGTGATGGTGCCGCCCACGCCAATATAAAAACCTTGTTTGATAAACGCCAAGGCCTGCTCATAACTACCGGCAAACCCATGTACCACGCCGGCGCGCGCCGGGGGACGACGGCGTAAGATCATGGCCAGCCGATCGTGAGTGCGCCTGGAATGAAGGATAACCGGCAGGTTATAATCATCGGCCAACCGCAGCTGGGCGCTCAACAGCGCCTCCTGCCGCGCCATTTGCGGCCGGTCCATGTAATCATCCAGGCCTATTTCGCCAACGGCAACCAGCCGTTGAGGGCATCGGCGCAGATGCTGCTCCAGCAGCGCCAGGCTTTCATCGGTATGCCGCGCAATCGCTAGCGGATGCAAGCCCAAGGCAGCATAAAGCGCTGGATGACCAGCGGCCAAATCCAGTACCGCGCTAAAACGGCCGGCTTCTACCGAGGGTACGATAATCCGACACACCCCGGCGCCAGCCGCCTGTTGAATACTCTGCACCTCCGCGCCGCTGAACGGCGGGAAATCAAAATGACAATGCGTATCAATAAAACGTGGTGTAGTCATGGCTATTACCCATAATGCCCCAGCAAACCGGCACCATCATTGCCGTAAGACACCACACCACAAAAACGGGGCAGAGGTAAAGAATCATAAGACATTTTTTGGATGGATCGAGCATGAATGGCTGGGGTTAGACGGATAAAACGAAGGCAAGCCGGCGCGCTGGAAGGGAAAATAGTGGCAAAATAGAGATCCGGACAAATCACGTCAATGTCATTTGTCCGGTGTAGATTCGGCTACCTGCCGCGACGGCCTGTAAACAGACTGATCAGGAACAGGATAATACCCACGACGAATACGACCTTTGCCGCCCATGCCGCGGTACCGGCTAAGCCACCAAACCCTAATGCTGCCGCGATCAAGGCTATAACCAGAAAAATAATGCCCCAACGAAACATAAGCTTCTCCTTACCCAAATGATAGAAATACGATTCTTGTGTTACCGGAGGAGGAATGGATGTGACCTACCGAACCGGGTGAATAAATTGATATGCCTGGTGCCATAGGCGGTGGCGATCCGCCCGGATCGCCCACGCCCAACTGCTCAAATAATCAGTACTTAAGATCGTTCTTCACACTCTTCACACCGTCTACCGCTTTGGTCACGCTTTCGGCTCGAGCGGCTTCGGTGGCACTTTTAACCGTGCCGCTGAGCTGTACTACCCCACCGGTGGTTTCTACTTTCACCGTACGGGACGGAACCAGACTATCGGCCAGCAGCTTCGCCTTCACTTCGCTGGTGATTGCCGTATCGCTTGCATAGGTTTTTACCGAAGCGCGATGGACGCCTTTCACATGCAGCTTATCGCTTACCGACGTGACGCCATCAACGGTCTTGGCAGCGGCTACGGCGCGTTCTGCTTGCTCCTGGCTGGTAACAAAACCGCTTAGGGTAACCACACCGTGATTGGTCACCACGGAAACATCATTACTGTTGACGGATTTGTCGCCAACCAATGCGCTTTTTACTTTCGCGGTTACGGCGCTATCGCCCATGTAGTTCGACGCGGTTTTCACCGAATTATCGATCTTGGCGCTAGTGCTATTTGGCTCTTGCGTGATGGTGTCGTTGGCCATGGCGGTCGTGCCGGCCAAGATTGTACCTACTACCATAGCCGTGAGCGTTTTAGTCATCTGAATCTTATTCATGGACGTTTCCTTTTTACCGTCCACCCAAATTAGGGCGCTGTTGCCACAAGTGCGGCCCATCTAATTGCCGCCGCATAAGCTTAGGTCGGCATTTAATTAATAAAATCATTCCATGCGGTCAATGGTTTATCACCGGTGGTGCCGCAATCGATCGTCAGGAGAACCGCCTGCCGAATAAAGTCTGCAGGGTTGCTCAGCAGAAGGAGTAAAATGCGCACATCCTTGGGAAAGCAGGTTATCACACTGATTTTAACGGTTTTATTAGCTTATTTAACCGCTTCGTCAGAGACAATTTAACTATAGACTAGAAATGGCAAATTGCATGGTTAAGTCGGAAAAAAACGCCAAATACAATGGATAAGCAAGCATTTAGGAAATTTCCTGCTCCTCAAAAGCAACGGCATGGGCCAAAAGTGTCTAGGATCATTGCGGGACTTCTGCGCGGATTTCGAGAGTAAAACGAAGCGGGACGCTCATCACCCGGAGCACTTACCGGGGTAAGCGCTTCGGGCGATATCGCTAGCCGCCGGGCCGCGGCCTGCAAGCGATTGGCTGGAAACAGAGAAGGGGATTAATGCTCGCGGGTCTTGTGGAAGCTCACGTCGGGATAACGCTCCTGGGTCAAGTTCAAATTAACCATGCTCGGGGCGATATAGGTCAGATTGTCGCCGCCATCCAAAGCCAGGTTTTGTTCATTCTTGCGTTTGAATTCCTCGAGTTTTTTTACATCACGGCATTCGACCCAACGGGCGGTGGAGACGTTGATTGACTCATACAGTGCTTCAACGTTGTATTCGCTTTTCAGCCTGGCCACCACCACTTCAAACTGCAGAACCCCAACCGCGCCTACGATCAGATCGTTATTGGTGATTGGGCGGAATACCTGCACCGCGCCCTCTTCGGACAGTTGGACCAATCCTTTAAGCAACTGTTTTTGTTTCAGCGGATCGCGCAGGCGAATCCGGCGGAACATTTCCGGCGCGAAATTGGGAATGCCGGTAAACTTCATCTCTTCACCTTGCGTGAAGGTATCACCAATCTGGATGGTGCCATGATTATGCAAGCCGATAATATCGCCAGGGTAAGCTTCTTCTATGTGCGAGCGATCGCCGGCCATAAAGGTGAGCGCATCGGCTATCAACACATCTTTACCCGTCCGCACCTGATGCAGCTTCATGCCGGTTTCGTAGCGTCCTGACACCACGCGCATAAACGCCACCCGGTCCCGATGCTTTGGATCCATATTGGCCTGGATTTTAAACACGAAACCGGTGAATTTGTCTTCGTCGGCGTTCACCACACGGGTGCTGCTCTTGCGCGGCATCGGCGGCGGCGCCCAGGCCACCAGACCGTCAAGCATGTGGTCGACGCCAAAATTACCCAGCGCGGTGCCAAAAAACACCGGCGTCAATTCGCCGCGCAGGAACGCCTGCTCATCAAACTCATGGGAGGCGCCTTGCACCAGTTCCAATTCCTCTCGCAGCTGCGCCGCCAAATCCTCGCCGATGGCCAGATCCAAATCGGGATTTTGCAGCCCCTTGACGATGCGCACTTCCTGAATGGTATGGCCTTTACCGGTCTGGTAGAGATAGGTCTCATCCTTGTAAAGATGATAGACCCCCTTAAACAGCTTGCCGCAGCCGATTGGCCAGGTAATGGGCGCGCAGGCAATACGCAGTTCATGTTCCACTTCGTCCAGCAGTTCCGTCGGATCGCGGATATCGCGATCGACCTTATTCATAAAGGTCAGAATCGGCGTATCACGCAGCCGGGTCACTTCCATCAGCTTACGGGTACGATCTTCCACCCCTTTCGCCGAATCGATAACCATCAGGCAGCAGTCCACCGCGGTTAAGGTGCGGTAGGTATCTTCGGAAAAATCTTCATGTCCCGGCGTATCCAGCAGGTTTATCAGGGCATCCTGGTAAGGAAACTGCATAACCGAGGTGGTAATGGAGATCCCGCGCTGCTTTTCCATTTCCATCCAGTCTGATTTGGCATGATGGCTTGAACCACGCCCCTTCACCGTACCGGCGGTCAGAATGGCGTGCCCGAACAACAGCACTTTTTCGGTAATGGTGGTTTTACCGGCGTCGGGGTGCGAAATGATCGCAAAAGTGCGCCGGGCCGCGACTTCCGCGGCAAAAGAGGCATTCTTCATCTTCGAGTTCTCGATGGGTACGTAATCATTGATGGCTGTATCGCTGGGCTAGATTCTACATGCAGAAGGAACGCATTGATAGTGTAAGGGTCAGCCCAGCGGCAACGCCATGATGATCGCGTCTTCCCGCCCCACGGCGGCAGGATAATAATCCCGACGTATCGAGACGTCATTGAAACCCAGGGCTTGATATAGCGCGATCGCCGGCTGGTTGGATTGTCTAACCTCCAGCCACAGCGTAAGCATGCCGCGCTGTTCGAGGTCGGCGATTAAATGTTCAAGCAGCATGCGGCCTAAACCCCGACGCTGGAAATCCGGATGCACCGCAATATCAAACAACGTGGCTTCATCGAGTACGGTTTGGGTAATGGCAAAGGCCGCCATGGTGTCGTCAACGGTCAGCTTAAGATTGAGATAACGCTCGCCCTGGTTACTGGCAAAGGTTTTCGCCGTCCAGGGGAACGCGTGGCTGGCCTGTTCTATATGCCATGCGGCGCTAAGATCAGAGACCGTCAGGGAGGAGATCATGTTCATAATGGCAAATTTGGCGCCAAAGTTCGCGCTTGGCCGCGGCGTTACCCAGCAGCTCGGCCAGCGGCGGCGTGGAAAGGGAAATACCGGACAGACCGCGCGTGGCCGCGACACCCAGCCACCAGCTGTGGCAGTGGGTATCCTCGGGAAGCATCGTGACCTGTTCGGGCGTAAGCGGATACAGCGCGTCCGGGGATAAATCCAGACCGCGCGCCACATCGCGCAACAGTGGATGGTCGATGGGGGGTATCACGCTGGCAATCAATAGCAAGCGGGTTTCCCGCGGCAGGACAATCGCGACTTCTCCCTGCAGCGCCGCCGGGCGGCGCAGAGTCCATTGCGTTATGCCTAACTGTTGCAATAGCCAGTCGCGTCTTAAGGTCATACCCATCCTATCAATTTTCCATGCCGCGGGCGAAACAAATCCACCGATGCGAGCAAACCCATCGAACATCGGGCAATAAAGCACTATACTCCCCGCTCAGATTAATGAGGAGCCTTTGTCGCATGTCAGTATTAACACCAGCCAGTGAAGTCATTCTCCGTCACGACGATGTTTTTTTGGATAAACATGTACTATTCGCCGGTGATGTCCAGGATATGCTGCCCGCCGAGCTCGATGCGAAAAGCGTGCGTGTCCACACCGCCTGGTATCATCACTGTCTGGCCCTGCGCGACAAAATGGACGAGCAATCCGTTCAATATGGCCTGGTCGCCGAGGCGGATTTTGTTCGCGAGTGCGATACATTACTCTATTTCTGGCCTAAAAATAAGCCGGAAGCGCAGTTCCAACTGGAGAATCTGCTGTCGCTGCTGCCTATCGGCATCGACGTGTTCGTGGTTGGGGAAAACCGCAGCGGTGTGCGTAGCGCCGAACAAATCCTGGCGCCCTATTGCCAACTGAACAAAATTGACAGCGCCCGTCGTTGCGGCTTATATCATGGCAAACTTGAAACCGCCCCACATTTCGATCTGCAATCATATTGGAATGAATATCAGCTTAACGATATCACGGTGAAAACCCTGCCGGGCGTTTTCAGCCGCGATGGGCTCGACAGCGGGAGTCAATTGCTGCTGTCCACGTTCGTCGATAAAGCCATTAGCGGTGAAATGGCGGACATCGGCTGCGGTACCGGGGTATTGGCGGCGGTATTGGCCAAACGCTATCCGGGTATAAAACTGACGCTCGGCGATGTCCATGCGCCGGCGCTGGCCGCCAGCCGCGCGACGCTTGATGCCAATCAACTTGCGGGCAACGTGGTGGTCAGCGACGTCTATTCGGCTCTGCCCGGGCGTTTTGATATCATCATTTCCAACCCGCCGTTTCATGACGGCATGCATACCAATCTCCAGGCCGCTGAAACGTTGATCCGGGGCGCGCAGGCTCATTTACGCATCGGTGGACAATTGCGTATCGTGGCTAACGCCTTCTTGCCTTACCCGGCACTGC
Source organism: Enterobacterales bacterium (assembly GCA_015654745.1). GTDB lineage: Bacteria > Pseudomonadota > Gammaproteobacteria > Enterobacterales > Enterobacteriaceae > Acerihabitans. The sequence continues at coordinate 230 of JAATGH010000166.1, read as the reverse complement.
TCGATGGCATATTCGGCAACCATACCCTATTGGCGCAAACCGGGCGTTTCAAAGTCTATCAGGCGATTTATACTATTTCGCGGGGCAAGGATAAAACCGGCAAACGCGCCTAAGTTGGGGCATACCACCACGGCTAATGCTTTTTTTAAGGCTAAATCCGGCTTGGCTTTAAATAATTATTGACCTTGACGCCAAAACCTCTAGAATTCGCCTCCGTGGTGGCAGGGCGT
>JAATGH010000093.1 GCA_015654745.1 Enterobacterales bacterium | reverse complement strand
TTAACTTTCTTTACGGTCAAACAGCAAGGTGTTAAATTGATCACGTTTCCAGCAATTAGCGGCCCACCAATTTTATAAATTATTACCGGGCCGTGCAGGGGAATGGGCTCTTTAGGCACCAGGATAACCAGGCGAGACGTCTTGTACTTCTATATCGAGACATTGAAACAGAGACTGGATGCGATCAACCAATTGCGGGTGGATCGGGCTTTGGCGGCCATGGGGCCGGCCTTTCAACAAGTATACAGTCTGCTGCCAACCTTATTACATTATCATCATCCAATGCTGCCGGGTTACCTTGAGGGTAACGTCCCCTGCGGCGTTTGCTTCTACACGTCTGATGAAACCCAAGCCGCCTGGCTCAGCCGCATCACGGAACACTCCACCGCACCCTTAGTCGTTCCGCCCAGCGGAGAACGGCCGATTACCGGCGTCTATTCCATGGGCAGCACGTCGTCCATCGGCCAGAACGCCAACTCCGATCTGGATATTTGGGTATGCCATCAATCCTGGCTGGATAACGAAGAACGCCGGCAATTACAGTGTAAATGCGCGCTGCTCGAAACCTGGGCGGCGACCCAGGGCGTGGAGGTCAACTTTTTCCTGATTGACGAGAACCGCTTTCGGCGCAATGAAAGCGGCAATCTTGGCGATGAAGACTGCGGTTCTACCCAGCATATTTTGTTGTTGGATGAATTCTACCGCACCGCCGTGCGTTTGGCCGGCAAGCGCCTGTTGTGGAATATGGTGCCAGGGGATGAGGAAGACCACTATGACGAATACGTCATGTCCCTCTACGCCCGCGGCGCGCTGACCCCGAACGAATGGCTCGATTTGGGCGGTTTGGGCACGCTGTCCGCCGAGGAGTACTTTGGCGCCAGCCTATGGCAATTATATAAGAGCATTGATTCCCCTTATAAAGCGGTGCTTAAGACCCTGTTGCTGGAAGCCTATTCCTGGGAGTACCCCAATACACAACTGTTGGCGATGAACATCAAGCAGCATCTGCACGATGGGGAAATCGTCTCCTATGGTCTTGATCCCTATTGCATGATGCTGGAAAGGGTTACCCATTACCTGACGCAAATCAATGATCAGACCCGTCTGGATCTGGTGCGCCGCTGTTTTTACCTTAAAGTCTGTGAAAAATTATCGCTGACGCCGGAAAGCGTCGTCTGGCGGCGCGAAATTCTTAGTCAGCAGGTCAAAGAATGGGGCTGGGACGAGGCGCGTCTCAGTATGCTTGACGATCGGGCCAACTGGAAAATCGGTCGGGTGCGCGAAGCGCATAACGAACTGCTCGACGCCATGATGCAGAGCTATCGCAATCTGATTCGCTTCGCGCGGCGCAACAACCTTAGCGTCAGCGCCAGCCCGCAGGACATCGGGGTGTTGACCCGTAAACTCTATGCGGCCTTCGAAGCGCTGCCGGGCAAGGTCACGCTGATCAATCCCCAGATCTCTCCCGACCTGTCCGAACCGAATCTGACGTTTATTCACGTGCCGCAGGGCCGGGCCAATCGCGCCGGCTGGTATTTGTATAATCAATCGCCGGCGATGGAATTTATCATCAGCCATCAGCCGCTGGAATATAACCGCTACCTGAACAAACTGGTGGCCTGGGCCGGGTTCAACGGCTTGCTGACCAGCAAAACCCAGTTGCATATCAAAGGCAGCGAGTTATGCGATCTTGCCCGACTGCAGGAACTGGTGGCGGATGTTTCGCGCAATTTCCCGCTGCGCGTTCCCGCGCCAACGCCCAAGGCTTTATATAGCCCCTGTGAAATCCGCCATCTGGCGATTATCGTTAATCTTGAGCATGATCCGACCGCCGTATTCCGTAATCAGGTGGTGCACTTTGATTTTCGCAAGCTTGATGTGTTCAGCTTTGGGCAACAGCAAGAGTGCCTGGTTGGCAGTATCGATCTGCTGTATCGCAACTCCTGGAACGAAGTGCGCACGCTGCATTTCAACGGCGAGCAGGCGGTATTGGAAGCCCTGAAAACCATTCTGGGCAAAATGCATCAGGACGCGGCGCCGCCGGATACGGTGGAAGTCTTCTGCTATAGCCAGCATTTGCGTGGTTTGATCCGCACCCGGGTCCAGCAGCTGGTGGCCGATTGTATCGAACTGCGCCTCTCCAGCACCCGCCAGGATCCCGCGCGCTTTAAAGCGGTGCGCGTGGCGGGCCAGACCTGGGGACTGTTTTTCGAGCGGTTGAGCGTTTCAGTGCAAAAATTGGAGAACGCGATTGAATTTTATGGCGCGATTTCCAATAACAAGCTGCATGGCCTGTCGATTCAAATGGAAACTGAAAAAATCAATCTTCCGCCGGTGGTGGATGGTTTCGCCAGCGAAGGCATTATCCAGTTTTTCTTTGAAGACGGCGCCGATAACCAGGGTTTCAATATTTATATCCTGGACGAAACCAATCGCGTCGAGGCTTATCACCATTGCGAAGGCAGTAAGGAAGAGCTGGTACGTGATGTGAGCCGTTTTTACTCGTCCTCCCATGACCGATTCACCTACGGTTCAAGCTTTATCAACTTCAACCTGCCGCAGTTTTATCAGATCGTGCAGCTGGACGGCCGGACTCAAGTGGTGCCGTTTCGCAGCACCGTGCTTTCGCAGCTTTGTCCTGCGCCCTACGAGCAGGACGTTTCGCAGCGCCAGCAGGCCCGTCTCAACTAGGCGGGAGTGTGCCGCCGTTCCTTGATGTATTCTCGCTTGAACAGCGCGGGCGACACGGGGTGGCCTCAGGCCTCTTCGTCGGGGGCCAGCGCTTTGGCCTCCGTCAACGTCGATTACTATTGCTTTTCAGGATCTAACTGCGATGATAGATAGCTTGAAAGCATGAATGATAGGTAATTAATCGCATGAAAAACCCATTACGCCTTATTATGCTGGCGTTTTTAGTTCTAGGATTGAACGGATGCGGGCTCAAAGGGCCGCTCTATTTTCCCCCGGCTGAAAAACCCGCCCAAAAACCGGCACTAACCCATACCGGCACCGCGAAGCAATCGCCGGCGCAAAGCGCTAATTCCACTACCGGTAGCCAGGCGGCTTCCGGCACGGTGCTGCCGTAACCGCGAGACAGTCGCATCCGTCCCGGAGACGCGCTATGCTGCGTATAAGGGTTACTCAGCGGAGTGAGATATGCAGTTTTCCAAAATGCACGGTCTGGGAAACGACTTTATGGTCGTGGATGCCGTCACGCAAAACGTCTATTTTTCGCCGGAGTTGATTCGCCGTTTGGCGGATCGGCATACCGGCGTCGGATTCGACCAACTACTCGTGGTCGAACCTCCGTACGACCCGGAGCTGGATTTCCATTATCGTATTTTCAACGCCGACGGCGGCGAGGTGGCGCAGTGCGGCAATGGCGCCCGTTGTTTTGCCCGTTTTGTGCGGATGAAAAGTTTAACCAACAAACGTGAAATACACGTCAGCACGCAAACCGGCCGTATGGTATTAACCATCACCGATGACGAACTGGTACGGGTCAATATGGGCGAGCCGAACTTCGATCCGCAGGTCGTGCCTTTTCGCGCCACCAAGATGGAGAAGACCTACATTATGCGGGTCGCCGAACAGACGGTATTATGCGGCGTGGTCTCCATGGGTAATCCCCACTGCGTCATTACGGTTGATGACGTTGAAACCGCGCCGGTAGGCTCCCTTGGGCCGATACTGGAAAGCCATGAGCGTTTTCCTGAACGGGCGAATATCGGCTTTATGCAAATCCTGGATCCAGAGCATATCCGCTTGCGGGTTTACGAACGTGGCGCCGGGGAAACCCAGGCTTGCGGCAGCGGCGCCTGCGCGGCGGTGGCGGTAGGCATTCTGCAGGGGCTGCTCGCCGAACGGGTGGATGTGGATCTCCCGGGTGGGCGGCTACACATAGGCTGGAAGGGGCCGGGTAATCCGTTATTTATGACCGGGCCGGCGACGCACATCTACGACGGATTTATTCATCTATGAAATACCTCGGGGAGCAGTTTGCTGCGACGTTGCGGCTTGATGATGGCATGGTCGCGCAATTTCTGCAGGATAACCCGGAATTTTTTATCCGCAACGCCTGCCAGGTAGAGCAGATGCGCGTGCCCCATGTCAACCGCGGCAGCGTCTCACTGCTGGAATGGCAGCTTGCCCGCCAGCGTCATCATATTCAGCAACTGGAAGAAGACATCTCCCGATTAGTGGAGCAGGCCGCGCAAAACGAACAGCTGTTTAAGCGGTTGCTGGATTTGCAATCCGATCTGGCGGCGGCCGATGGTCTGCTCGATATGCTTAATCGCCTGCAGCGCTGGGCGCGCAGTTTGGGATTATCCGGCGCCCATGTGCGGTTGTTCACCGATAAGTGGTTTATCGGCGCGCCGTCGGACTTTACTCATCTTGGATTATCCCGCACCGCGTTCGAGCCGCTGCGTATCCAGCGCCTGGGGCAGCATAATCATTATCTCGGCGCGCTTAACGGCCCGGAGCTGCTGCAGCTATTGCCTCAGGCCAGGCAGGTGGGATCGGTGGCAATATCCCTGATGGGCGAGCAGGGTGATCTCGGCGTACTGACCTTTACCAGTCGCGACAATCAGCATTATCAGGCGGGCATGGGCACCGAACTGCTACACCAGTTGGCGATCCTGCTGCCGGGGTTGCTGGCGCGCTGGGTCGGCCGTTCATGACCGGCACCCCCTCGCCGTTGCGACAAGAAGTGGACGCTTTTCTACGCTATCTGCGCGTCGAGCGCCAGCTCAGTCCGTTAACCCAGACGAGTTACGATCGCCAGCTCACCGCCCTGCTGGTGATTGGTGATGAGCTGGGGCTCGGCGCGTGGCAGCAGTTGGACGTCACCCACGTCAGATCCATGGCCACCCGCAGCAAACGCCACGGATTACAGGCCGCCAGCCTGGCATTGCGATTATCGGCGCTGCGTAGTTTCCTTGATTGGATGGTGGCGGGGGGCAAGCTGAAGGCCAATCCCGCTAAAGGGGTCTCCGCGCCGCGCGCAGGGCGCCATTTACCGAAAAACATGGATGTGGATGAAGTCAGCCGGTTGCTCGATATCGATACCCATGACCCGTTGGCCGTGCGCGATCGCGCCATGCTGGAAGTGATGTATGGCGACGGGCTGCGTCTGGCGGAATTGGTCAATTTAGATTGCGGCCATATTGATTTGTCGGCGGCCGAGGTGTGGGTGGTGGGCAAAGGCAACAAGGAGCGCAAATTGCCGTTGGGCAAAAGCGCCATTACGTGGCTGGAACACTGGCTGGCGCTGCGCGATCTGTTCGCACCGCAGGATGATGCGGTATTTGTCGCCAAAACCGGTAAGCGGATCTCCATGCGCAATGTGCAGAAGCGCTTTGCGGAATGGGGCGTCAAACAGGGCATTGAGAGCCATGTCCACCCTCACAAGCTGCGCCACTCATTTGCCACGCATATGCTTGAATCCAGTGGCAATCTACGGGCAGTACAGGAACTCCTGGGCCATGCCAATCTCTCCACCACGCAAATTTATACCCACCTGGATTTCCAGCACCTGGCGTTGGTCTATGATGCCGCTCACCCACGAGCCAAACGAGGGAAAACCTGATGCGCTTTTATCGACCTCTGCGCCCGCTTAGTGCGATAACCTTTGATTTAGACGATACCCTCTATGACAACCGGCCGGTCATTGCCCGCACCGAGCAGCAATCGCTCGCGTTTTTACGCAATTATCACCCGGCGCTCAAAACGCTGGATGCCGAACATTATAAACGGCTCAGGGCCGAACTGCGCGCGCGTGAACCGGAGATCTACCATGATGTTACCCGCTGGCGCTGGCGCTCGGTGGAGCTGGCGCTGCGCAATCAGGGGCTGAACGCGGCTCAATCCCGTGTCGGCGCCGACGCCGCCATGGCGGAGTTTGCCCATTG
>JAATGH010000244.1 GCA_015654745.1 Enterobacterales bacterium | reverse complement strand
GGCACCACCGGCGAACAGGAGCTGCATCATCGCTTCCCGGATGCCCGCGTACTTTCCTATGACGATATCCCTCTGGCGCTATCGGCCCTGCGCAATGGCAATGTCCAGGCCATTACCCAGGACAGCACCATACTGGCCGGCCTGCTTGACGGCGCGCCGGATAAAACCCACTACAAAGTTTTGCCGGAATTATTAAGTAAGGAAGAGATCGGCGTTGGGGTAAAAAAAGGCGAAACAACCTTGCTCGCCTTCGTGAATAATCAATTGCTGCAGTTGGAAAAAAACGGCCAAGCAACCTCAATCTACAATAATTGGTTTGGGCCTCAGACTAAATCGCCTCAGCCGCGTTTGTTTAAAATTACCGCCAAATAATCAGGTTTAATTAATGCGTTTCCAGCATCACAACTCTGGCCAAACCACCGCCCCGGCGGTGGATGGCGCCGCCTATGCCCCCGCCGCCGTTGAGTTCCGCCAAGTCGACAAATCGTTCGGCCCCCATCAGGTTATCCATCAAGTTGATTTCAGCGTCGCGCGCGGCGAGGTCGTGGCCATCTGCGGCCCATCGGGTTCGGGCAAATCAACCTTAATCCGCTTGATCAACCAATTGGAGTCTATCAGCGGCGGGGAGATCTTTATTGATGGCCAGCCAACCTCGGCGCTTACCGGAAAAGCGCTGCGCCAGTTACGCACACATATAGGATTCGTTTTTCAGCAGTTTAACTTATATGCGCATCTTAGCGCGCTGGACAACGTTAGCCTGGCGCTGATAAAAGTGCACGGCTGGCCCCGGCTTAAAGCCCATGCCAAAGCGCTTAGCCTGCTTGAACGGGTCGGGTTGGGTGATAAGGCGCCCTTCTTCCCGGCGCAGCTCTCCGGCGGTCAGCAGCAGCGCGTGGCCATTGCCCGCGCTCTGGCGACCGATCCCAGCTTGATTTTATTTGACGAACCGACTTCGGCGCTTGACCCGGAAATGATCGGTGAAGTTTTGCAGGTCATGCAGGAATTGGCGCACAGCGGCATCACGATGATCGTAGTCACCCATGAGATGAGCTTTGCGCGGGAGATTGCCGATCGGGTGGTCTTTATGGATGGGGGCGCCATTTTAGAACAGGCCGACCCGGAGACTTTTTTCACCGCTCCCGCACATCCCCGCGCACAGCGTTTTTTGCAAAAAGTCTTAAATCCCCTGCATGCGCGGGTGGAGGACGCCTGATGGCCTGGCATTTGGATTGGGCCGGCGTACTCACCGGCCAACCGCTGCACTGGATTATTTCCGGATTTTTGGCAACCCTTTATATCACGCTGATCGGCAGCATCCTGGCGACCCTCGTCACACTGTTCATGCTGAGTCTGCGTCTCACCCCAGGGCGTTTGGGTCGCGGATTGGTGGCGGTCTATGTCTCCCTATTCCGTAATACGCCGCTGCTGGTGCAACTGTTGTTCTGGTATTTCGCCGCCTGGAGCGTCTTGCCGCAAGACTGGCGTTTTTATATTGGCGATATTCATCCCTGGGCAACCTTGCCGGGAGATGTTGCCTGGTTGGCGCCGGAATTCCTCTGTGCCAGTTGGGGATTGGCATTGTTCAGCGCCGCGTTTTTAATCGAAGAAATCCAGGCCGGATTGAATTCGGTGCCGGCCGGACAAACGGAAGCCGCGCTTTCACAGGGTCTCAGCCAAGGGCAAATCTTGCGCTATGTCTTGCTGCCACAAGGCTTGATCAACGCCTGGCAGCCCCTGGTGGGACAATATCTAAACCTGATGAAACTTTCCTCGCTGGCCAGTGGCATAAGTTTTGCCGAGCTGACCTATCAAATTGGCCATGTCGAAAGCTACAACGCCCATGCGCTGGAAGCCTTCGCCATAGGGACCGGGTTATATCTGCTGTTGGGAATACTGATGGGTTCGTTAATGCTGCTGTTGGGACCTAAACGTCCTGATCGAAACCAGCCACGATTGGCCATCCTGTTAGACGTGGCCGAACAGGCGTCGGTACCTGCGCGGGTATCGGTAAAGGGGGTGCGCCATGACCTTTAATATTGATGTCATCCTGAACAATCTGACCTACTTACTATGGGGGCGGATGGCCGACGGCCAGCCGGGAGGCGTACTGCTGACGCTTATCATGGCAGTTTCCAGCGGCGTATTGGCATTAACGCTGGGGGTGATCCTGGCCTGTCTGGCCTGGCGTTATCCTGGCTGGACCCGCAGGGTTCTGTTTATCTGGGCGGAATTTATCCGCGGTATTCCGCTGATTTTAGTTATTTTCTGGATGTTTTTCCTGTTACCGATCCTGTTTGGCGGGTCGGTACCCGGGCCGCTAACGGTGATCCTGGCACTGGCGTGGTTTACCTCGGCGGCGGTCATGCATACCACGCTGGCCGGCCTCAATTCCCTGTCGGCCGGACAGAAAGAGGCTGCGGTCGCTTCGGGTATGAGCGAATGGCAGATTCTGCGCACGGTACTGTTACCCCAAGCAATTCCGAATATCCTGCCGTCTTATATTGGTTTGATGGTGGCGCTGATAAAAGACACGTCGCTGGCTTTTATCGTCAACGTGCCGGAATTAACCACCGTGGCCGGCCAGGTCAATAATCGCGAGCAGATTTATCCTACCGAAATTTTCGTGTTTATTGGCGTGATCTATTACCTGCTTTGCTATGGACTATCGGCACTCGCGGGTAGGTTTGGCGCGCATAAAACCGCATGATGTTTTCCCTTCCCTGCTGAGACAACGTCTCACCATGAATATTGCTTACGCTGGGCCGTCGATGGCGGCCTATAGCATTACCGGGTATATTTGACTGAGGTTGATTTCCTTATTCAGTTCTTACGTTCCCATCCAGAGGTTTCATGGTTCTCGCAATAGCAATTTTCATTTTGACCATCGTATTAGTCATTTGGCAGCCAAAAGGATTGGGCATCGGTTGGAGCGCCATGCTGGGAGCCGCATTGGCGCTATTGTCAGGAGTGGTTCACCTGGGTGATATTCCGGTGGTATGGCAAATTGTATGGAATGCCACCGCCACCTTTATCGCCATCATCATTATCAGCCTGCTGCTTGACGAGTCCGGTTTTTTTGCCTGGGCGGCGTTGCATGTGGCGAGATGGGGCAAGGGCCGCGGCCGTCTGCTATTCAGCTATATCATCCTGCTTGGCGCAGTGGTAGCTGCGCTATTTGCCAATGATGGCGCGGCGCTGATATTAACACCTATCGTGATGTCCATGCTGCTGGCCCTTGGATTTAGCCGCAGGGCTACCCTCGCGTTTGTCATGGCGGCGGGTTTTATTGCCGATACCGCCAGCCTGCCGCTGGTGGTGTCAAACCTGGTGAATATCGTTTCAGCCGATTATTTTAAGCTAGGATTCAATGCCTACGCCTCGGTGATGGTCCCGGTGAACATTGCCGCCATTGCCGCTACGCTGATGGTGCTGCATCTTTTTTTACGCCGGGGAATACCGGTGGCATATGACCTGACGCGGCTGCAGGAACCGAAAACCGCCATCCGCGACCTGGCCACCTTTCGTACCGGGTGGGGTGTATTGGTGCTGCTGCTGGGTGGTTTTTTTGGCCTTGAGCCGCTGGGGGTGCCGGTCAGTCTCATATCCGCCGTGGGGGCGCTGATACTGTTTGCGGTGGCAAAAAAAGGCCGTGCCATTAACACCGGTCGGGTATTGCGCGGCGCGCCTTGGCAAATCGTGATCTTTTCTCTGGGCATGTATCTGGTGGTCTACGGTTTGCGTAATGCCGGCCTGACCCATCTGCTCTCTGCCCTGCTTAACCAGTTGGCCGATCGCGGAATATGGGTGGCGACGCTAGGCACCGGTTTCCTGACCGCCTTTCTCTCCTCGGTGATGAACAACCTGCCCAGCGTGCTGGTGGGTGCTCTGTCCATTGAGGGCAGTACCGCAACCGGCGCCATAAAACAAGCCATGATTTATGCCAATGTGATTGGCTGCGACCTCGGTCCGAAAATCACCCCCATCGGTAGCCTGGCGACATTGTTATGGCTACATGTGTTGGCGAAAAAGAACTTGACCATTACTTGGGGATATTACTTTTTGGTGGGCATCAAGATGACGCTGCCGGTATTACTGATCACGCTGGTCGCGTTGGTATTGCGCCTGTCATTTTAACGCTAACCCGTTTTATGAATATGCGATTAATTACGACCATAAGGCAATACATGAGCATTTGTGGCACGGGTTCAATCTTCCCTTGCCACAAGTTCATTGATTTACCCTTAGGGTGTTAAGTCAACCGTGTTTGATAAAGTTGAAAATTGACTCAGTTTTTCATTGCCGCATACTTACCTGGCCCCACCAGCATAATAATAATGCCGCCAAAGAAATAGAGCGCTTCCGTTTCCAATGCCCAGGCGCCTACCTCGGTCAGCTTGTAAAAATGTCCCATGCCAACCAATAACGTCGCCACCAGCAGATTAAATGCGAAAACGAATCCGGCCAAGCGGGTCATAAAACCAACAATGATCATAATGGGGGCGACGATTTCGCCGATAAACGCACCGTAAGCAATAAACCCCGGCAGCCCATGGCTTTGCAATAGGTCAACGATCCAACCCACGCCATGTTGGGATTTGGCATAACCGTGGAACAGCATTAAAACACCAAAGGTCAGACGCAACAATAGCTTACCCGCATCAGGGCCATCCACAAAACGAGCAAATCCATTATTAATGGCAGTAAGCATAAGATTAGTCTTCTATAAGATTAGGTAAATTGTAATGCTAATTTAACCGACATTTATCATGCTACATAATCAAATAAACTGAATAAGATAGTCAAAAAGCATGCATAGACGCTGATTGACGATCTGATCGGTATGTTTCCGTCATAGTATGTCCTGAGCATACCGCGCGGCCACATCTTCGAGTTTATACAGCGCTTCACTCTGAGTGATGGCCAACCGGGCGCGAATATCATCGTAACCCATCCCGGCTTGTAACAACGGCGTTGCCCACATATCCACGGCCATCATCTCAATACGTTCATAACTGCAAAAACACTCGCTAAATTCGAGCCTAAAATAAATGTCTTGGCATGACTGTTTTTTTCTCAGCATATTTTCAACCCGCGAAAAAGCGATAGCATCGATTTTAAGCTTATAACGACTCTCGGCGATCGCGTAGCGACGGCAAATGCCGCGGCAGGTTTCCCCATCATCAAGAAGCAACGCTACTCTGTTTTTCAGTAAATAGGACATGAGCATCTCAACGCTTTCTGGCTGTTTGATACAATAATTTCGTACATTTTCGGCAATGGTTTTGCCATTATCAAGTAACATACTCCAGTTGTTTGCGATAAACATCATCTCGAGCAGTTTGTAGGTGCTGCTGTCGCGCAGATCTGGCCATTGATAAATTTCCCGCAAATTGATGTCATCGGATTTTATATTTTTTTCGGTGATCACCCGTTCCAGCGTTCTTAGGACAAAAGCATCCATGGGCAGAGGTATTCCTCGGCTGAATGCTAAAGCGGCATTAACGTGGATTACGGCGTTCGGCGCCGCTCTTTTTAGCGCCAGCTCTGCGACATATTCTTTCATCCTGGGTTGGTAAATATCTAAAAAATGGCAAATTTCATCGGGGCGCATCTGCCTGTCCAGATATTTCCGGATCGGACCGCCGATGATTTTTTTATATTCACCGACCAGATATTTGTCATATTCCGCACTAGTTTTGAAAGGTGAATGCATGCGGAAATATTTATCAAATTTTTCTAACGCATCGATTGGCAGCTGGCCTGTTAGGCTGCATATATAGGTTATTAAAACATTTCTTGGTTCGCCACATAACCTATGGATAAAGCTGTTCCAATGCTGTGCCGGCGTCTTATACAGGGGAATCTGGCCATTAAATCTCAACTTATCAATATCATCGCTAAAAACGCGCAGGTTGGATGGCCTTAATTTAACCAGGTGCCTGGTTAACCGCACCTTGCCGGAGTGGGTATCCAATTTGAAGTTATACATTTCGTTGATATAATAATGTGGAAAGACGTCCATTTTAATCCTTTGGCCATATTTTTATCATAGAGGGTATTGTTATATCTAAAAAGAACTCAATGATGATTAAACCAGTAATGACGCAAGCGGTGTTACCTATTGTTGGTAAAATCTTTATATTTATTTAGTTATTAATCAAGATATTTACTTGAGCACAGCGTTTTGCCCTATTCGCCGAGGTTGGCGGCAGTCACGCCGCTTGGCCTGGTTATGACGCGCAGTGATTTTTCCGACGACGATAGCGTCCTTACGTCATCACGTTTTGTGATACCCCGCGTTTTACCCCTTGCTTATGCAGCAATTTCTTGCCGATAGCTCGTGCGCATGCCATAAGAAGCCTAATACCGCCGCCTCTATACTATCGCTAGCCTTTTTATTTACTTAATTAGCCTGGAAAAAATATGAAAACCACCGATATTGAAATCTTGATTATCAGCGCGTTGCCCCCGGCCATGCTAGATGAGTTTGAACAACATTTTCGTGTCCACAAGCTATGGTTGCATGATAATAAAACCGCCTATTTGGCCGAGCATGGTCAGTTTATTCGCGGCGCGGTGACACGGGCTGCCAGCGGCATTTCCGCCGAGGTGATCAATGCGCTGCCGGCGCTGGAAATGATCTCAAGCTTTGGTGTCGGATTGGATGCTATCGATCTCGACGCCGCCGAACGACGCGGCATTCACGTGACCAACACGCCGAAGGTGCTCAATGAATGTGTGGCGGATACCGCGCTGGCGCTTATGCTCAGCGTATCCCGGCGGATATGCGAAGCCGATCGCTACGCCCGCGCCGGCGCCTGGCTTACCTCGCCTTTCCCTGCCGCCATGCGGATGAGCGGCAAGATTTGCGCCATTGCGGGATTGGGCAATATTGGTTACCAGGTGGCCAAGCGGGCCCAGGGATTTGGCATGGCCATTCATTACTATGATCCCAAACCCGCCACCGAACCTGGATTCACGCGCTTTGATACGCTGACGGCGTTGGCGGCGTCATGTGATTTTCTGGTTTTAACGCTGCCTGGCGGCAATAAGACGCGGCATATCATTGATGCCGATGTTCTGGGTGCGCTAGGGGAAACCGGTATTTTGATCAATATTTCCCGCGGTTCCGTGGTGGATACCCAGGCGCTGATTCATGCCCTGGCGGACAAACGGATTTATGGCGCGGGCTTGGATGTGTTCGAACACGAACCGGAGATCCCCACCGAGCTGTTTGCTTTTGACAATGTGGTATTGCTGCCGCATATCGCCAGCAATACCACCGAGACTCGTAATGATATGGCCAATCTCACCATTGACAATATCAAAGGCTATTTTACGGACGGCTCTCTCAAAACGCCGGTGATTCGATCTCGATAGAGGGACACGATATGCAGCCGCCGCGGTACCCGTCCTACGGCGATAATCATGATCTGACCGAGGATAAAAACCAGCCTTTGTTGCAAAGCGTCGCGTTTTTAGTTTGCCATCCCGAAGGTGCGCATCTGACCGGCCTGGGGGGGCCGGAGCCCCGGACCCGATAACAAAAATCGCGCTTCGATTCTAGCTATGACCCGCACGCCCCCCTGGTGAGCAAGGTTGTCAAAAAGGCCTTGCCCGTCGGAGGGACCCCTTTCCAATCTGTCCATAAAATGCAAAACTAAACATCGCCTAACTTATTAGCAAGCTAACAATTACAATGCAGTTCGGTGTTTTCTCGCCACTGGAACCTTTGTCGATGCATTGGCTCTGTTTGTTAATCCCCTACTTTGGCGTGATCGAGATAATGAATACTACCAGCATCAAGGTTTTACTGGTTGAAGACGATGAAGCCATGCGCCTGGAGTTTGAAGCTATGGTGGCAACCCATGACAACCTTAGTCTGGCCGGCAGCGTGGCGTCATTGGCCGATGCTTGGAAGGTGTTAAGTCATACCATACCCGATGTCGCGATTATCGATTTGGGTTTGCACGACGGCGACGGTATTGAGCTGATCGAATCATTACAGCAACGCGGTTATCCCACGGCGGTTTTGGTCGCCACCATTTTTGGCGATGAGGCGCATGTGATCCGTGCCATCGAGGCGGGAGCCCGTGGATATTTGCTCAAAGATACCTCTATTGAAGAGTTCTCGCGGGCGGTGGAGTTGGTGCATGGGGGTGGCGCGCCGCTATCTCCGCAAATCGCCAGACATCTGTTAAAACGTTTCGAACCGGCGGAGAAATCAACCATCACCGCCAGATCGCAGCTCCTCACGATGCGCGAAGTGGATATCCTTAAGCACATTTCGCAGGGCTTTACCGTCGCCGAATCGGCGCGAATGTTGAATATTTCAACGCATACCGTCGCCACACATATCAAGAATATTTATAGTAAACTGGCGGTGCATAATCGCGTAGAAGCGATCATCCAGGCCAGGAATCAAGGTTTACTCTGATGGCTGCGCCGCCTTCGCGACGAGTCTGGCGGTTAGTCGGCCTGTTCTGGCTACTGCTAGTGGGCCAAACCTGTGTGGCCCAGCCCATAGCGGATGCCCTATTGCAACCTGGCAAAACGCTGTTACTCGATCGCGCTGAGTTTATCTTTTCCAATCAAGATACCCCGCCCCGGCAAGATGGCGTCAGCGTGGCGCTGCCGGATAATTGGCGCCAGCGAATTCCCGGCTTTAGCGGCTTTGCATGGTATCGGCTGCATTTCCATTTGAACGACATACCCAGGCAGCCGCTGGCGCTTTATCTGCCGCATTTGTCGGTTGCGGGGGAAATTTGGCTAAACGGTTCATTGCTTAACCCTGGCGTGCGCTTTAATAACAGCCGGGGCATTAATGTTATGCGGATGAACGAAGCGCCAATCTATCTGGTGCTACCGGCGGGACTCTTTCATATCGGCGATAACCAGCTGTTTATACGGTTACAAGGGGATCATGCTTTGCGTAGCGGTCTATCGGCCATCCGTCTCGGCTCGGCCATACCCCTGCAAAAAAGGTGGTTTAAGCGCTATTTGGTTCAAGGGGTGGTGCCTTATGTCATTCTGGTCTTGATCGCCGGCTCCCTCTGTTTTTTAGTTGCCTATACCTGGCGACAGCGCCGCCTGTTTATTATTCAGTTTGCGTTGTTGTTCTGTCTCGCCACCCTATTATCCTATCTCGCCGATTTGGCCGTGACCCTGGGGGTTCAGGAGGCATTGCGGGTGATGATTACCACCGCCATGTACTGGGCCTTGTGCGTCGCCGGATACCGGCTTTCCGGCGCGAAATTGCCCTGGTTCCCACCAGTGTTTCACGGCGTGACCATGCTGACATTAGCGGCTACCGCCATCGTAACGCTGGCTGGCGCGGCAACGGATCGCATTTGGCTGTTCACCTGGCCCCATGTCATATTGCGACTGATCCCCATTGGTTTGTTGTTGCACCTGGGTTGGCAGCAGCGCTCATTGAAATATACCGCATTGTCGCTGACGGCATTGCTATGGACGATTACGGTGGCCCAGTCCTATCTCATTATTATGGATGTTTTGTCTTGGGATAGCTTTCGCTGGAGTTTTGCCGGCGCATTGCCGTTTTGCGTGGTCATGATCTATTTTTTTGCCGAGCGGTTTATTATCGATCGTGAACTCAGCCAGTTGGAGAAACGGGACGCCATTGTCGCCGAGCGCTCCCGCATTCTGCAGGATATGCATGATGGAATGGGCGCGCAGCTGATTACCGCCCTACGTTTGGCGCGCAATAACGATTCCGACAGGGAAGAGCTGGCACGCCATATTGAAGAATCCTTGCAGGATTTACGCTTGATTATCGACTCTCTGGATTTAACCGAACACGATCTATTGCCGCTATTGGGTAATCTACGCTTTCGGCTGGAGCCCCGCCTACGGACGCTGGGTATCACCCTCGAATGGGATGTTATCCCTATCCCCCCGTTACCCTATCTTACTCCCGCATCCGCCCTGTCCATTTTAAGGATCGTGCAGGAAGCCATCAATAACGCGCTCCAACACGCACAGTCCGCGCACATCCGCATCACGGTACGGCCGGACGATACCGGGGTCATCATCCGGGTAACGGATGACGGTCACGGAATATTGCCCGAAACCGTCAGGCCCGGCGCACGTGGGATGGCGGGAATGCACGCGCGGGCTGAAAAACTCGGCCTGCGCTTGACCATACAGGGCGGAACGGGAGGCACTGAAGTAGCGCTGTTTCTTCCTCATCAGCCCTAAGTTTTTTTATCATCGAATACCCTAAACAGGGTATGTATACCTTTCGTTAAAATCGTAGACTATCTTTGGCGGTGGTTTAACTGGGTAGCGCCGTTTATGAGCGGAGTTGTGGGTTTATCCGGCGCAGATCGGCTAACTCTGTTATTTGTCACAACTGACACACAGCAAATAAATGATATTTTATACCAGGTGATAAAATGCAAATTATCCTACCCGTAGCGGGATTGACTTTATTGGTGGCATTAATGATTTTCTCTTTGTTAATGCACCAAAAAAATAAAAGCAAAACCAAGCTACCAAATCGATATACGGAGTTTCGTACCAAAAAAAAGCTGCGTTTATTCCGTTAAACTAATGGCGCGCAACGGTGCCACGACGTCTGCATCTGATACCTATATCAGGTGCAATATTAACTTTTTTCTGCTGTGCTCATTCTAATAACGCCGCTTTTCCCGTGTTGCCCGGCCGGGTTATCTTGCTTTATTACCATCCCGATAACACCTTTCCCTATGCCAACGGCAAACCCCGTGGTTGCCGCCCTTGCCGCATCAGGATGCGTTAAACCCGTCGATATCTTCTTCGTAAAATGCAATGATTTGCAGGGTAGCGTTCTGGCGTGAGTTTCCTTAAGATGAACCTGGTGGTGGCATAGCGTTTTCATCTGAGCTGACATGGCGATCGCCATCATCCAGCGTCGCGCGACCACGCAGGCTAACGGGCACGCCAATCCGGCGGTCAGGATGACGTTAACAGCGGAATGCAAAAAGACCTGGCCCGACCGCGATCGTAAGATCCCTCGCGGCGTCAGGTAACGAAACAGTTGCAGTATATTTTTTCTTATAGGGCTCATATTAATGGAAACGATTCTCAGGCACCTCCCGGTCAACCAACGAGTGGGTATCGCCTTCTCCGGCGGATTGGACACCAGCGCAGCGTTACTTTGGATGCGTCAGAAAGGGGCGGTGCCTTATGCATATACCGCTAATCTCGGTCAACCCGATGAAGCGGACTACGACGAGATCCCGCGTAAAGCCTTAGCCTACGGCGCCGAAAAGGCGCGACTGATCGACTGCCGCAAGCAACTGGTCGCGGAAGGTATTGCGGCCCTGCAATGTGGCGCCTTTCATAACAGTACTGCCGGCGTGACCTATTTCAATACCACGCCATTGGGCCGCGCCGTTACCGGCACCATGCTGGTTGCCGCCATGAAGGAAGACGGCGTCAATATCTGGGGTGATGGCAGCACGTATAAAGGCAATGATATTGAGCGCTTTTACCGTTACGGTTTGCTCACCAACGCCGAGCTGAAAATTTATAAACCCTGGCTGGATACCGATTTTATCGACGAGTTGGGTGGACGCCATGAAATGTCGGAATTTATGGCCCAGGCCGGTTTCGACTATAAAATGTCGGCCGAAAAAGCCTATTCCACTGATTCAAATATCCTGGGCGCCACCCATGAAGCCAAGGAACTGGAGTTCCTCAACTCCAGCGTTAAAATCGTCAATCCGATCATGGGCGTGAAGTTTTGGGATGACAATGTCCGGGTGACGGCGGAAGAAGTGACGCTTCGTTTCGAACGGGGTCTGCCGGTCGCCATTAACGGCATTACGTTCAGCGATCAGGTTGAACTGATGCTGGAAGCCAACCGGGTCGGCGGCCGCCATGGTTTGGGGATGAGCGATCAGATTGAAAACCGGATTATCGAGGCAAAGAGCCGAGGTATCTATGAAGCCCCCGGTATGGCGCTGTTGCATATTGCCTATGAGCGTCTGGTGACCGGTATTCACAACGAAGATACCATTGCGCAATATCACGCCAATGGCCGGCAACTGGGTCGGCTGCTCTATCAGGGCCGCTGGTTTGATTCCCAGGCGTTAATGTTGCGTGACTCATCCCAGCGTTGGATTGCCAGTGAAATCACCGGCGAAGTGACGCTTGAGCTGCGCCGTGGTAACGATTATTCAATTCTTAACACCGTATCGGACAATCTTACCTATATGCCAGAACGCCTGACTATGGAAAAAGGCGATTCCGTCTTTTCTCCAGAAGACCGTATCGGCCAGTTAACCATGCGTAACCTGGATATCGCCGACACTCGTGAAAAATTGATCAACTATATGAGTACCGGCCTGCTGTCCGCCGCCGATAACAGCGGCTTGCCGCAGTTACAGGATAAAAACCGCAAATAATAACTGTCTACCCAGGCGATGCCGCGCTACGGGTAGACGGTAATCGGAAGCATCCCGAATCACTTACTCTTCGTCAGTGGTTCGGGTGAACCTGGCCGGCGCGGAGAAGGCGTTTGGCAAATAAGCTATTGAGACGTATTATCATTGATATCTTGATTATATAGCTATCGATGAAAATGACTGAACAGCCTATCCTTGCTGATATCACCACCGGTTGCTGCA
The DNA here is from genome assembly GCA_015654745.1 of Enterobacterales bacterium. Classification (GTDB taxonomy): domain Bacteria; phylum Pseudomonadota; class Gammaproteobacteria; order Enterobacterales; family Enterobacteriaceae; genus Acerihabitans. The sequence goes on along the minus strand of JAATGH010000244.1, from coordinate 11,858 downwards.
TCATCGGCGGCGGACCCGCCGGCCTTATGCTCGGTTATTTATTGGCGCGGGCAGGCGTTCGGGTGACCGTGATCGAGAAGCATCAGGACTTCCTACGGGATTTTCGCGGCGATACCATCCATCCCTCGACGCTACAAATACTCCATCAGCTCGGCCTATTGGACGCTTTTTTGGCGCTGCCGCATCAACGGGTGGAACAACTTCGGGGGGAATTCCACGGCGAAACCGTCACCTTGGCGGATTTCACCCGCTTGCCGACACACTGCAAATTTATGGTGCTAATGCCCCAGTGGGATTTTCTGGCTTTTTTGGCGGATCATGCCGCCGCCATGCCCCATTTCCAATTACTGCGATCCACCACCGCCACAGGCTTGCTCCATACCGATAACCGGGTTTGCGGCGTGGCGGCGGTGGGCGTGGATGGTCTGCCGATACGGATCCAGGCGGATTTGGTGGTAGGAACAGACGGTCGCGACTCCATGGTACGCAAGGCCGCTAAACTGCCGCGCCGCGAATATGGCGCGCCCCGGGATGTAGTCTGGTTCAAACTGCCTAAACACCCCGATGATACACAGTGGACGAGTGGGCATGGAGGGCCGCGAAACCGGTTTATCATGCTCGATCGCACAGACTATTGGCAGTGTGGTTACAGTATCGACAAAGACAGCTTCGCATCATGGCGCCAACGGGGGCTCGCCTTTTTTATACAACAGGTGGGATTGGTCAGCCCGTTTAGCGAACAGCGCCTCGGCGAGACAATTAGGGAGTGGCAACAACTCAAGCTGCTGGTGATTCGCATCGATCGGCTGAAACGCTGGGCGGCTCCCGGCGTGTTATGTATCGGCGACGCCGCCCACGCCATGTCGCCCATTGGCGGCGTCGGGGTGAATCTGGCTATCCAGGATGCGGTTGCCACCGCCAATATCCTTACCGCCGCACTATTGCATGGACGGGTCAGCCTGCGTCAATTGGCCCAGGTGCGGCGCCGTCGGCTATTCCCCACCTGGGCGTTGCAACGGCTGCAAATCATGATGACCGGCAAGAACCGGCCCATCCGCGCCACGCGCCGCAAGCCTTCCGTTATTGGCGATTGGATGCGCCGCAGCCGTTGGGTTCCCTATATTGCCGGACGCATTATTGGACTGGGCTTTCGCACGGAAACCCCGCGCGTGGGTGATTAACCCCGCGACCCGTTAACATATTGGCGGCAATAAACATTATGATCAACATAATGGTCGCCGATTTTCTCCGCCCGCACCTGGCAATAATCGAAAACAAACCCCAGGCGCTGGGCTAGACGGTTGCTGGATCGGTTGGCGACCCCGCAGCGGATAATAAACGTGTCCAATTTTCCCGCGGCTTCATACCATTCCATTAACGCCGTCACCGCACGGGACATCACGCCCTTCCCCTCGTAGGCGGCGGCCAACCAATAACCGATCTCCGCCTGCTTGTCGTTGATGGTGTTATAGGACACGATCCCCGCTAGAGCGTCATCCCAACGCACGACATACACGGCGGAGCGCCCATCGGCAAAATCGGCGCGGTTTTGTCGAATGTTGGCCAATGTATCCTTGGCATCATTGATCAACACCGGCCATGACAGATGCCGGCTGAGCCGCGCCTTTTCCTGCTGCACTAATGCGAACAACTCTCCAGTATCGCTTTCGCGCGGTAAGGAAAGGCGTAGGGAGGGTGGAATAGCTAACTCCTGGTAATCCATATGCTGTCTCCGATAAGTGTACCCGGCATCTTGCATTAACGTCGCGATTGCGCCGGTAATTCAGTCACCGGCGTTAATACCGGCCGACCGCTGAAATAGCGGGTCAGGTTGTCAAGCACCAGCGCGAACATAGCCTCCTGCGCCTCCGGCGATCGTCCCCCCACGTGCGGCGTGATAATAATATTATCCAGTGCCAATAACGCGGCGGGCACCGCCGGCTCGTTCTCAACCACATCGAGAGCGGCGCCGGCAATCGCCCGGCGTTGCAAGCTGTCGATCAGCGCGCTGGTATCCACTACGCTTCCCCTGGCCACATTGATCAAAAATCCCTCCGGTCCCAGCGCCGCCAAAACCTGCCGGTCGATTATATGCCGGGTTTCGCCGCCACCGGGAGTGCACACCACCAGAAAGTCCGCCCACTGCGCCAGTTCCGTCACGCTGGCGCAATAAAGCCAATCACAATCTGGCCGAACCTGGCGATTATGATAAGCCACCGCCATATCGAATCCTCGGGCGCAGCGCTGAGCGATTTTCTGCCCGATATTGCCCAGGCCCACAATACCCAGCCGCTTACCGGTAAGCTGGGGACGCGTGACGCGCGCTTGTTGCCAGATCCCGCGGCGCACGCCGCGATCCAGGCTGGCAACATCGCGCACGATCGAAGCCAGCAAAGCCATGGCATGGTCGGCAACGCTGGTGTCATTGGTCCCGGTGCCATTGGTGACCGCAATGCCCCGCTCGCGCGCCGCCTGAAGGTCGACTTTTTCGTATCCTACCCCTTGGCAACACACCATGCGCAGATCGGGCAGGGCCGCCATATCCGCCGCACTCAACCCAATGGAACCAATGGTCAGTACGGCCTGAATACCCGGCGCGCCCCCATCGGGCAATATTGGGCTCCGATCGTTTTCGCGCAGCATCCGCACCAGGCGAAAGCCCGCTTGTTCAAATCCCAGGCAAAACGCGGGCGGGATATCGACATGCAGCAGCAGAGGAATATTCATCGTTGTAACACCAAAAACCTATGGATTATATAACCATATAATAGATATATAATTCGCAAAAGATATGAATGTTAATTTTCAATTACGCTTTGATGATGCCTATTCAGCGCAAAAAACGGTGTTCGATACTGCGCATGGTCGCATCTCCTTGCAGATCGATAATCTCTTTAACCGTCGGTAATGATCTATCTACATTGTAGATGCCCCCATCCCGGCGAATCTGGGAAAATACCGTTTGCATGGCGCCCACCGCGGCACGGATCGCATGGTTGCCGTAAATAATCAGCCCCACTTTGCCCAGTTGCGCAATGGCGTGTTCGGTGAGCTGTGGATAGGCGGTTGGAACCAGCACCAACGGCGTGTCATTATCCCAGGCGGCGATAAACTGTAAAATTTCATCCGGCGTCGTCTGGCGTGAATGTATTAAAATCGCGTCCGCTCCCGCCTCGACATAAGCCCGCGCGCGCATCAGCGCTTCGGCGTGCCCCTGTCCGGCGATCAGCGCTTCGGTGCGGGCGATGATCATGAAATCAGGATCGCGGCGTACCGCCAGGGCCGCCGCGATTTTTCCCTGAAATTCCTCAACGCGCACCAGTTCCTGCCTGCCGGCTGAACGCAGACTGGTATCTTTTGGAAAGGTTTTATCCTCCATCACCACCGCGCTCACCGCGGCGGCTTCATAAGCAGGTATGGCCCAGGCGACGTTTACCGCGTTGCCAAAGCCGGTATCAATATCGGCGATGACAGGAATACTCACCGTGGCGGCTATCGCCCGCATCATTTCCAGGTGGGTGGACATGGGCAGAATACTCGCATCCGGCACCGCATAGCTGGCCGCCAGCTCGAACCCGCTACCCCAGATGGCGTCAAATCCGGCCTGTTGCGCCAGTTTAGCCGACAAAGGATTGTGGGCCGCCATGGCCATGGCCGGTGCGTTCCCTCGCAGCTGAGCCCGGAAATGTTGTCGTAGCGTCATGATACTTCTCCCGTGGGCAGTGCCCCGTTTAGCGGTTAAGTTGCTGGCTCGGCGATTCTGTGCCACTTTTACTAACAATATAAATAATTATACCAGTTATACTTCGGGCCGCAGGTGTGTTGCCGGCGCTCGTATTATTTAGGATATATATGCGTTATATTTGCAAACAATTTTTGGGAGTATCTGAATGGAGATGCTAAGAAACTTTAACCTTTACCGGCTTATCACCTCCGGCGATTTTTGGCTTAGTATCGTCATCATCTGCGCGACCACCCTCATATTGTATTTGTCCATCACCAAAACCATTAGGTTCTCGGGACAACGCATCAAGCGCTGGAGCACCGGCAAACACGGCGCCCTCTATCAAATCGCGGTGGAAATGCTGGATAACACCAAACGGATATTGATTCTGTTTACCGCGTTTCTGATCAGTATGCATTTTATCGAGCTGCCCGGCGCTTGGCACAACGCGATTTCCCACGGCTGGTTCCTGGTTTTCGCCATACAAATTGCCCTCTGGCTGGACAGTGCTATGCACATCTGGTCACAACAGGTGGTAAACCAGCCGGGCGCCATGCGCAATACCGTCACCATGGTCATTCTCGGCGTGATGATAAGGTTGCTGATATGGGCATTGATGCTGCTGTCGATTCTCGGCAACGTCGGGGTAAATATTACCGCGCTGGTGGCCAGCCTCGGCGTAGGGGGCATTGCCATCGCGCTGGCGATACAAACTGTCCTCAGCGACGTCTTCGCGTCCCTGGCCATCGGTTTTGATAAACCCTTCGTCATCGGCGATTTCGTGGTATTTAATGATATCGCCGGTACCATTGAGCATATTGGTTTAAAGACCACACGCATCCGTAGCCTCAGCGGTGAACAGATTGTCTGTGCTAACGCCATTCTGCTCCAGCAGACCATCCATAATTATAAGCGGATGCAAACCCGCCGGATTGTTTTTACCTTCGGTCTGGCTTATTCAACGCCACCGGAGAAGCTACGCCAAGTCGGTGGCATGATTAAAAATATAATCGACAGTATTGAGGGGACTCGTTTTGATCGGGCGCACTTTTTATCCTTTGATAATTTTCGGCTCACCTTCGAGGTAGTCCATATCGTGGCCAGCGCCGATTACAATGTTTATATGGACATTCAGCAGGAAATAAACATCAGGCTAATTGAGGAATTGGTCAAAATGGATATTAAACTGGCAATCCCTACCCAGAATATTTTATTTACAGAAAAGGAGTTTCCGCAAATCAAAGTCCTCGAATCGGGTTTGACCACGCTCGCGCACGAGGCGCCGTGACCTCTGGCGGTGGGGATGGGTGCATAATACGGGCGCTAGGATAATGATACATGAAGATACCGCCAGCGGGGTTTGACCAGGCTGCGCATCGGGATAAAAAGGAGAACATAATGACCACCGAGCTACTGCTGCGAATTGCCCTGGCCGGTCTGTTAGGCGCGTTGATAGGGGTTGAACGCCAGTTACGCGCCAAAGAGGCGGGCCTGCGCACTCATATTCTGGTGTGCATCGGCAGCGCGATGTTTATGCTGGTGTCGAAATATGGTTTTACCGACCTTCTGGCGCAAGGACACAATATTGCATTGGATCCCAGCCGTATTTCAGCGCAGGTGGTCAGCGGCATCGGTTTCCTGGGCGCGGGAACCATCATGCTCAATAAGCAGTTTGTGCGCGGGCTTACCACCGCGGCTGGCCTCTGGGTCACCGCCGCCATAGGGCTCATTATCGGCAGCGGCATGTATGCCATCGGCATCTATGGCACCCTAATGACGCTGTTGGTCCTCGAGGGGGTTAGGCAGCTCAGCCGGCGGCTGATGGGCCAACGCTATATGATCATGCTGGCGTTGGCCCCGGCCAGCATTGACGACGTGATGGCGGCGTTACGGAAACTGCATATCCGGGTGGTGAGATCATCAGTGGTGCGCAATGAAAACAAGGATTGTAAAATGTCCCTTGAGGTCTTGCTGCACGCCCGTTATAAACCGGCTGAAATCTATGATCAGCTTTTGGGCATCGAGGGCCTGCACAAAATCGATATTCGATAACGTCAACGCTTCGCGGTGGCGCGGTTCCGGCGGCACCGCGCCAATACCCCAGGGCACCGCCGCGGTCAATTCCCCGCCACCGGATCATGATGTAAACATTGATTCGGCGCCACGGCAACCTTGCCGATGAATTTGGCATCATTGCCGTAATAATTATAATCAGCCGATACACCCATTTTGACAAATGACGTATCGGTGGTGCAATAATTGTTTAGCAATGCAGTGGTTAGAAAAGTACTAATATCATTGGCTGATAGCTCGGTAGAATTATAATGAATCAACGTGTAGTTATAAACAAAGGTTTCGCCCAAAACCAATGTATTATCCAGACGAGTCCCGGCATCCACCATCCTGGGTAGCGTCGTGTTCATCCGCGAAGCGGTTTTTTGCAGCGTTAGCGTCAGCCGGGATGGCTTAGGATAAACCACGTTACCGGACTCAAAACCGACATAGCGGCTGGTGATTCCCCCGGCAATCACCGCGCAAACCAAGCCTGCCAACATGATTTTTTTCCGAGTCGTACTCATTCCATTATCCTTGTCAAAACCCGCTGGCGGGTATTGTCCGCCGCCAGAATATGTTTAATGCCATTGATGCCCATGCCAAGCCGTATTCCGTCTGGGTCACCTGCACCGCCGCCGCTAAAAAGCCTGACACCGGATCACCGAGTTTGCTGTATAATGTGATTAATGATAACAGCAGCATTTACCTTGACGAGCTCCTTATTAAAAATCTCAGCCTTGCACGTTTCAGCCCTCGCCGCCCGCCCGCGCCCATGCGCGGACCGCGCCGGGTAATACTCTTCAACAAACCCTATGATGTATTGCCGCAGTTTACCGATGATGCGGGCCGTTTAACGCTCAAACACTATATTCCTATCCCAGATATTTATGCCGCCGGGCGGCTTGATCGTGATAGCGAAGGGCTGATTATCCTGACCAACGACGCCAAGCTAAAGACCCGTTTAACGCAGCCTGGCGAAAAAACCGCTAAAATCTATTACGTACAGGTCGAAGGGGAACCGACGGACGTCTTGTTGAAATCGTTGCGCACCGGCATCACCTTAAGCGATGGTCCGACGCTACCCGCCGGCGCCCAACGGGTCAAGGAACCCCGCTGGCTTTGGGAGCGCACTCCGCCAATCAGGGAACGGAAATCCATCCCCACCTGTTGGCTGAAGATAACGCTCTATGAAGGCAGAAACCGCCAGGTCAGGAGGATGACCGCCCATATTGGCCATCCGACGCTGCGGTTAATTCGCTATCAAATGGCGGAACATACTTTAGAGGATCTCGCTCCGGGAGAGTGGCGCGAAGTTCAGGCGTAATCTAGAACAGTGACCCACCATTGGTATCAGTTCATCGTTTAGCGTTAAGGAGCGCGCATGTTTAAGCCACATGTCACCGTCGCCTGCGTTGTCCAGGCGGAAAACCATTTTCTTATTGTCGAAGAAACTATTCACGGTAATCCGCGTTGGAACCAGCCGGCTGGTCATCTGGAAGCGGATGAAACGGTTATCCAGGCCGCCCGGCGTGAACTTTGGGAAGAGGCCGGCATCCATGCGCAACCCCAGGCGCTCCTGCGCATACATCAATGGGTTGCCCCTGACAAAACGCCGTTTCTGCGTTTTTTATTTGTTATCGATTTACCCGCCCGTATCACCGCCATTCCCCAGGACGACGATATCGATCGCTGCCTCTGGCTTACGGCGGACGAGATCTTGGCGTCGGACCAGTTGCGCTCGCCGTTGGTAACGGAAAGCATACTTTGCTACCAGCATGGGCTCCGCTACCCTCTCGACGTTATCAACGCCTTCCAGTGCCCCTTTTAGCACGGAACCGTACTTTCCACCGCCATGGGGCGGTGGCGCCGCCGGGCCCTATCGTGATAAAATCCGTCGCCTCGTATCATGCAGTGTATTGCCCCGTTAGTGAGAATCCCATGTCAGAAAACAGTCAGCTTAAAGTGATCGTCGGTATGTCCGGCGGCGTCGATTCCTCCGTTTCCGCCTATCTGCTGCAGCGCCAGGGATACCAGGTGGAGGGACTGTTTATGAAAAATTGGGAGGAGGACGATAATGAGGAGTACTGCACCGCGGCCAGCGATTTAGCCGACGCCCAGGCGGTGTGCGATAAACTGGGCATCCCATTGCATACGGTGAACTTCGCCGCTGAATATTGGGACAACGTTTTCGAACTGTTTCTGGCGGAATATAAAGCCGGTCGCACCCCCAATCCCGACGTGCTGTGCAATAAAGAGATTAAGTTCAAGGCGTTTCTCGAGTTCGCCGCCGAGGACCTTGGCGCCGACTTTATCGCCACCGGCCATTATGTGCGCAGGCAGGACGTGGCGGGCAAAAGCCGGCTGCTGCGCGGGCTGGATGACAATAAGGACCAGAGCTATTTTTTATATACACTGGGCCATGAGCAATTAGCGCGTTGCCTGTTCCCGGTGGGGGAACTGGCCAAGCCGGAAGTACGCCGCATTGCCGCCGAGCTGGCGCTGGCAACCGCCGCCAAAAAAGACTCTACCGGCATCTGTTTTATCGGCGAGCGCCGGTTTAACGAGTTCCTGGGCCGCTATCTGCCCGCGCAGCCCGGTCCGATTGTTACCGTTGACGGGCAGCTGGTAGGCGAACATCAGGGATTGATGTACCACACTTTGGGACAACGCAAGGGGCTTGGCATCGGCGGTACCAAGGACGGCAGCGAGGAGCCCTGGTACGTCGTGGACAAACAGGTCGCCGACAACGTTCTGGTCGTGGCCCAGGGCCATGAACACCCGCGCCTGATGTCGGTGGGGCTGACGGCCGGGCAGCTTAACTGGGTGGATCGCCTGCCGTTGGACGCCCCGCTGCGCTGTGTGGTGAAAACCCGTTATCGCCAGGCGGATATTCCTTGCATGATCGAACCCATGGAGGCCGGAACGCTAAGGGTACTGTTCGACCAGCCGGTAGCCGCGGTGACGCCTGGACAGTCGGCGGTATTTTATTGCGGTGAACGCTGCCTGGGCGGCGGCGTTATCGAGACCCGCCTGCCGTTAGCCATTTAACGTCTTGCGGCGGGAGCGTTGACCGCCGCAAGACAATCCATCCCGCCGCCTAAAGTCGCGGCGCATGTATCCCGATCTGGGTTTACCCTTCATTTTGTGGCATGATCGGTGATTAGAATGTCAACGTCCATTGGCGCCGGGAAAGGGTCGCGGGCGATAGCGCGCATGCCGCTGGCGTATCGCCTAAGCCGCATGGCATATCAGGGACGTGCACAGGAGTCATCTTGGCTAAGAATTATTATGATATTACGCTGGCTCTGGCCGGAATCTGTCAAAGCGCCGCATTGGTTCAGCAACTGGCTAATAAGGGGGGATGCGACGAGACGCTGCTGGAGGTGTCGTTACGCAGTGTGCTTGATCTTAACCCTCCCTCGACGCTCGCCGTATACGGTAATCAGCCGGTCAACGTGAAGTTGGGCCTGGAGGGGCTGTTGGGCATGCTCAATGCCGCGCGTCAAGGTCCTGGCGCCGAACTGACGCGCTACACCCTAAGTCTGATGGTCCTGGAGCGGAAGCTGCATGCCAACGCCTCGGCCCTCGATGAATTGGGTAAACGGGTAGGCCAGCTACAGCGCCAACTGGCCCATTTTGAGCTTATGTCCGATACGCTTTTTAGCGCAATGGCCGCCATTTATGTCGATGTCATCAGCCCGTTGGGGCCGCGCATTCAGGTGACCGGCACTCCGGCCATGCTGCAAAACATACAGATACAGGCTAAAGTGCGCGCCGCGCTGCTGGCCGGTATTCGTTCCGCGGTGCTCTGGCAGCAGGTAGGCGGAGGCCGTTTGCAATTGATGTTCGGCCGCAATCGCCTAATGAAGCAAGCACAGCACATTCTCGCACAATGTTAAAATTTATCCCAGGAGTTGCAACTGATGGAATTATCCTCACTGACCGCCGTTTCCCCTGTTGACGGCCGCTATGGCGACAAAGTCAGCGTTTTGCGCACCATTTTCAGTGAATATGGTTTACTGAAATTTCGCGTCCAGGTGGAAGTGCGCTGGCTGCAAAAACTGGCCGCTTGCGAGGGGATCGCGGAAGTTCCAGCATTCGATCGCGACGCAAACGATTACCTGGACGCCATTGTCGCCGAATTCAGCGAACAGGACGCGGCGCGCATCAAAACGATTGAGCGCACCACCAATCATGATGTCAAAGCAGTAGAATATTTCCTCAAGGAAAAGGTGGCGACGCAGCCGGCACTGCATGCGGTTTCAGAATTCATCCACTTCGCCTGCACATCCGAGGATATCAACAATCTTTCCCATGCCCTGATGTTGCAAACCGCGCGCCAGGACGTAATTCTGCCTTACTGGCGACAAGTTATTGACAGCATTAAGGAATTGGCCCGGCTTTACCGCGACTTTCCGCTGCTGTCCCGCACCCATGGGCAACCCGCCACGCCGTCCACGGTGGGCAAAGAGATGGCCAATGTGGCTTACCGTATGGAACGTCAATATCTGCAGCTCTCCCAGGTGGAGATCATGGGTAAGCTCAACGGCGCGGTGGGTAACTACAATGCCCACATCGTGGCGTACCCGGCGGTGGATTGGCATAAGCTCAGCGAAGAGTTCGTCACCGCGCTCGGCGTTGGCTGGAATCCCTATACCACGCAAATAGAACCGCATGATTATATTGCCGAACTGTTTGATTGCATGTCTCGGTTCAACACCATCCTCATTGACTTCGACCGAGACGTTTGGGGATATATCGCGCTGAACCATTTCAAACAGCGTACGGTCGCCGGCGAAATCGGCTCCTCCACGATGCCGCATAAAGTCAATCCGATCGATTTTGAGAATTCTGAAGGTAATCTGGGCATGGCCAACGCTATTATGGGCCATCTGGCGGCAAAACTGCCCATTTCACGTTGGCAGCGGGATCTGACCGATTCCACCGTACTGCGTAATCTGGGCGTTGGCATTGGATACGCGTTGATTGCCTATCAGGCGACCCTAAAGGGTGTCGGTAAACTTGAAGTCAACGGCGACAAACTGCTGGCGGAACTGGACCAAAACTGGGAAGTCCTGGCGGAGCCGATCCAGACCGTCATGCGGCGCTATGGCATTGAAAAACCTTATGAAAAACTTAAGGAATTGACCCGGGGAAAACGTGTTGACGCCGCGGGCATCCAGGCATTTATCGACAGCTTACCGCTGCCCGAGGATGAAAAGGCGCGCCTCAAGGCCTTGACGCCGGCAAACTATATCGGCCGGGCCACAACCATGGTGGATGAACTAAAATAATGACCGCCAATCGACGGGTCCGCTCCCGTCGACTCCGGTTAAAGCTCTGTTTAAGATAAGTTTAGTCATCCTCTGGGATACTCTCCCAAAAGACGTCCATAAGCAGGGGATTGCTTTTACAGGTTTACAAGGACGAGTAGTTTCGGCTCGTACTGATGCTTTAACTTAGGAGTTGCGATGCGAGTTCTGGTTATAGAAGATAATTCTCTTCTTCGTCATCACCTGACAGTACAAATGCGCGAAATGGGCCATCAGGTCGATGCAGCCGCCGACGCCAGAGAGGCTGATTATTTTTTACATGAGCATCCGCCCGATATCGCCATAGTCGATCTCGGATTACCCGATGAAGACGGCTTGAGCCTGATTCGCCGCTGGCGCACCCATCAGGTAAAGATCCCTATTCTGGTGCTCACTGCGCGCGAGGGCTGGCAGGACAAAGTGACAGTCCTGGAAGCCGGCGCGGACGATTATGTGACAAAACCCTTCCATCTTGAGGAAGTGGTGGCGCGCATGCAGGCGCTGATGCGCCGTAACAGCGGATTGGCGTCACAGGTTATTACACTGCCGCCGTTCCAAATTGACCTATCGCGGCGTGAACTCATGATCAACAATGAACATATCAAGCTAACCGCGTTTGAATACACTATCATCGAGACACTAATTCGCAATGCCGGCAAAGTTGTCAGCAAAGATTCATTGATGCTGCAGCTCTACCCCGACGCGGAGTTACGGGAGAGTCACACTATCGATGTGCTGATGGGACGTTTGCGCAAAAAAATGCAGGC
>JAATGH010000070.1 GCA_015654745.1 Enterobacterales bacterium | reverse complement strand
ATTGATATGCACGGCGGTGATTTGTTCAGCGAAGAATAACCAGCCTCGAAAAGGGGGGGACCACCCGGGTGAACGCTGAAATTTCTCATCCTGGTCGGCGCCCCCCTTTTTTGTTGAGGAAAATGCATAACCTATGAAGCCGATTTTTAGCAGAGGACCCTCTCTGCAACTCCGACTGTTTCTGGCCGTGGTGGTGGCGGTCGCCGTCATTATCGCCGACAGTCGGCTCGGAACCTTTGTGCAAATCCGTACGTATATGGATACTGCGGTCAGTCCGTTCTATTTCCTGGCCAACGGTCCGCGCAAGATGTTGGACAATGTCTCGGAAACGCTGGCGAGTCGTCAACAGCTGGAGCTGGAAAACCACACGCTGCGCCAGGAGCTGTTGCTAAGGAATAGTGAACAGCTGCTGCTGGGACAATTCCGTCAGGAGAATGCGCGCCTGCGTGAATTGCTTGGCTCGCCCCTGCGCCAGGACGAGCACAAAATGGTGACGCAGGTTATCTCCACCAGCACCGATCCCTACAGTGACCAGGTGGTGATCGATAAAGGACTGGACAACGGTGTCTATGTCGGCCAGCCGGTGATCAGCGACAAGGGTGTGGTCGGCCAGGTGGTTGCGGCCAGCAAAATGACCAGCCGGGTGTTGCTCATCTGCGACGCTTCCCACGCCCTGCCCATTCAGGTGCTGCGTAACGATATACGAGTCATCGTCGCCGGTAACGGCTGTACCGAAGATCTGCAGTTGGAACATCTGCCGGGCAATACCGATATCAGAGTCGGTGATGTGCTGGTAACCTCCGGCCTCGGCGGCCGCTTCCCGGAAGGCTATCCGGTGGCGGTGGTGTCGACGGTAAAAGTGGATACGCAACGTGCCTACACGGTAATCCAGGCTCGCCCCACCGCGCAGTTGCAGCGCTTGCGCTACCTGCTGTTGCTATGGGGCGCCGACCCGCGCGGCGAGGTGCCGTTGCCGCCCGCGGAAGTGCACCGGGTAGCCAATGAACGATTGATGCAGATGATGCCGCAGGTACTGCCATCGCAGGATAGTATCATGGGCCCCAATCCGCCGAATGCGACGCCGGCCGCGCCGGTTACCCCTCCAGCGGTTGCTCCGGCGGCAAGCGGCAGGGGGGCGACGCATCCTGCCGCCTCGGGACGCACTCCCGGTGAGAGACGATGAACCGTTATCGTCGCAACGGCAGTTGGGTAATTTGGCTCTCCTTCCTCATTGCCATCGTGTTGCAAATCATGCCATGGCCTGAGCAGCTATATCTGTTCAGGCCCTCATGGCTAAGCCTGGTGTTGATTTATTGGGTCATGGCGATACCACACCGGGTCAATGTCGGCACGGGTTTCCTGCTGGGGCTGGTGATGGATCTGATTTTGGGCTCCATCCTTGGCGTCAGGGCCTTGGCGTTAAGCATCCTGGCCTATCTGGTGGTGTTTAAATTCCAATTATTTAGGAATATGGCCCTATGGCAGCAGTCATTGATTGTGGTATTGCTGTCGCTAACAATGCATATCATCGTCTTCTGGGCAGAATTTTTAGTCATTGATATTTCCTTCCGGCCGGAAATTTTCTGGAGCAGCGTCGTGGACGGCGTATTGTGGCCGTGGATGTTTTTACTTATGCGTAAAGTCCGCCGGCAATTTTCAGTGCAATAAGGGTCGTAATGACTGGAATATATTTGGCATCCGGCTCTCCCCGGCGCCGGGAGTTGCTAACATTACTAGACGTGCCGTTTGAGGTTATCACCGCCCCCATTGTCGAGCAGCGGCGACCGGACGAACCCGCGATGGATTATGTGTCTCGCCTGGCGCTTGAAAAAGCGCTGGCGGGAGTGGCGGTGGCATCCGAGCCGCGACCGGTACTAGGCGCGGATACCATTGTGGTGCTTAACGGCGAAATATTGGAAAAACCGCGTGACGCCGCCGATGCCGCCCGCATGCTGGCGGCGTTGTCCGGGCAGTGTCATCAGGTGATGACGGCGATTGCCTTTGCCGACAGCCAGCACCACCTGTGCCGCAGCGTCGTGACCGAGGTCTTTTTCCGGCGGCTGTCGCACAGGGAGATACATCGCTATATCGCGTCTGGAGAGCCGATGGATAAGGCCGGCGCATATGGTATTCAAGGATTGGGCGGCGTTTTTGTCAGGGCTATCAATGGAAGTTATCACGGCGTAGTGGGCTTGCCACTGGTGGAAACCACCGAATTGCTTTGTCAATTCATCGCGTTACGTAGTTAAGAGGACAACATGGCTGCTGAATTACTGGTCAATATCACGCCTTCCGAAACCCGGGTTGCCTACATTGATGGCGGCATACTCCAGGAAATTCACATTGAGCGCGAAGCCCGGCGGGGTATTGTCGGTAATATTTACAAGGGTCGTGTTAGCCGTGTCTTGCCGGGTATGCAGGCGGCGTTTGTGGATATCGGTCTCGATAAGGCGGCGTTTTTGCACGCGTCCGATATTATGCCGCATACGGAGTGCGTCGCCGGAGAAGAACAGAAAAATTTCCATGTGCGCGATATCGCCGAACTGGTCAGACAGGGCCAGGACATCAT
>JAATGH010000155.1 GCA_015654745.1 Enterobacterales bacterium | reverse complement strand
CGGGCACCACGGGGGCTTCGCTTATCCTGCTGCCCGGTTCGCACGCCAAAATGGTCAGCGTCAGCGCCGAAGGCCGCATTACCGGCTGCATCACCACTCTCTCCGGCGAACTGCTGGATGTTATCACCAAAAATACCCTGATAGCAGACGCGCTTGAGAACGGCTTTTGCGATGATATCGATGAGCCCATGCTGTTGCGCGGCGCGGCGATGGGCCGGCAGGTAGGGCTGTCACGGGTGTGTTTTTCCATCCGCATCATGGCAATGTTCGCGGATCTCAGCCGCAACCAACGCGCCAATGTCCTGCTCGGTGCGGTATTGGACGCCGATATCCAGGCTATAAAGTACAGCGCGTCGCTTGGCATGCGTGGCGATACCCGCATCATTATTTATGGCAAAGCGGTGCTGCGGCGCGGGCTGGCGGCGCTTATCCGACACGATCCCTTTTTCAGCGGCGAACTACTGACACCGGCAAGCGTCGCGACATCGCTGTCAGGTCTTGGCGCGCTGGCGCTGGCCCGCAGTCGGGGCATATTGCCGGCCACCTTTTTTGCCAACGGGGCTCCATTATGAAAAAACAAACGGTTATCAACGCCATCCGCGATACCGGTATTATCGCCATTATGCGTGGTATCCCCAACGACAGCCTTTTGCCCCTGGCCGAAGCGCTTTTCCAGGGAGGGATCAGGGTCATCGAGGTCACCGCCAACAGCGCCGATCATCTCGAGGGCATACGGGCGTTAAGCACGCATTTCGCCAGCCGGATGCAGATTGGCGCCGGCACCATACTCAATCCCATGATGGCGCAGCTTGCCATCGACGCCGGCGCCGATTTTATTCTGTCGCCGGATTTTAATCCGGCGGTGGTGATGTCGGTACATGAGCAGCAGCGCCTGATTATACCCGGTATTGCCACCCCCAGTGAAGCGATGCAGGCCCATCGCCTGGGGGTCGATTTACTTAAGCTATTTCCCGCCGGCGCGCTGGGCGTCGCCTATCTCAAGGATCTGCTCGGGCCGCTTAACCATGCCGCCATCATCCCGGTGGGCGGAGTCAATCACAGCAACGTACAGGCATTTTCCCGCGCCGGGGCGTTCGCGGTGGGCATCGGCGGAGAACTGACCCGGCGCAAAGCAATCGACCAGGAAAACCGCATGGTGATTAGCGCCCTGGCGGCGCGGTTCATCCAGGAGTTCGCGGCGGGAAAGCTAATCTGACCCATTATTTATCCGGAACGCCGCCTGCGGGGGCGGCCCGAACCTGACCCATGGAGAATTGTATGTTTGTACCCAATAATCAGCCAGGCCCCCTGGCGGGCCTGAAAGTCATTGATTTAACCATCGCCATGGCGGGGCCGCTGGCAACGTCGCGCATGGGCGATTTAGGCGCCGATGTGATCAAGGTGGAATCGCCGAGCGGTGATTTTTCCCGTATCTGGCCGCTGGCCGGCTATTTTCATGGCGGCGAATCCAGCGCCTTCCTAACGCTAAACCGCAGCAAGCGCGCCATGGTGATCGATTTAAAACAGCCGCGGGGATTGGCGCTGCTCTACCGGCTGATCGCCGACGCGGATATCCTGGTGCAAAATTTTCGTCCCAAGGTGGCCAAACGGCTGGCGATTGATTTCGAGACCCTGGCTGAAATCAACCCCGGCCTGGTGTATATCTCCATTTCCGGCTATGGCGACGCCGGGCCGATGGTCGACCGACCGGGGCAGGATTTACTGGTGCAAAGCTTTTCCGGCCTGACGTTTAACGGCGGGGTCAGGGGCGAAAAGCCGCAGCCGTCCCCGGTGTACCTGGTGGATACCTGCGCCTCGCATCTGGCGGTGGAGGCGGCGCTGGCCGGGTACATCGAACGGTTGCGCACCGGGCGGGGCCAACATATGAAAGTGTCGCTACTGGCCGCGGCAATGGAGGTGCAGATCCAGGAAATTTCCACCTATATGACAAGCCACCGGCAGGCCAAGCGCTCAGGGCGCCATTTTGTCTCAACCTGGATGGAGCCGCCCTACAACATATATCAAACCGCCGACGGCTGGATAGCCATTGCCCACGCCACATTCCCCGCCATCGCCGAGGCGTTTTCCGTGCCGGAACTGGTGGCGCTTGGCGAGGCCCGGCCGGATATCACCGACGAACAACCTTACCTGGAGTGGCGCGACCGAGTCTATGACATCGTGGCCGCGCAATTCCTTACCCGCGACACCCAGGAGTGGATGGAGCGCATGACCGCGCTGGGTATCTGGGTAGGCCCGGTGATGGATTACGCCCAGGTGGCGGAACATCCGCAAAACCAATCGCTGTTTACCGATATCGAGCATCCAATCGGCGGCGCCTATCGTACCCTGGCGCCGGCCATCGTCTGCCAGAACGGGCCGTCACTCCGTCCGGCGCCGCGCCTGGGGGAGCATACCGCCGAGGTGCTAACCGAACTGGGCCTCGACGCGCAAGAAATTGAGCTGCTAATCCAACAAGGAGTGATCCGATGATCCGTTTTGAGAAACGGGCGCAGGTGGGCGAGATCGTTCTCGACCGGCCGGCCAAGTTAAATACCCTGACGCCTGAGATGTTCAGCCAACTGCGCGACATTTGCCAACAGGCCAACGAGGACGAGGAGGTGCACGCCATCCTGCTTTACGGCGCCGGCGAGCGCGCCTTTTGCGCCGGAACCGATATCAATACCCTGAAAGACTATGACTCGTTCTGGGCCTGGCGCAATCGGGTGGATTACGTCACGCAGATACGCAATCTGCGAAAACCGGTGGTCTGCGTGGCCCATGGCTGGACGCTGGGCGGCGGGCTGGAACTGGCCGCCGCCGCCGATATTCGCGTGGCGGCGGACAACGCGGTGTTCGGTGCGCCGGAGGTCACGCTGGGCTGGATAGGCGCGGGGGGCACATCACAGTTTTTGCCCAAGCTTATCGGTTATGGCCAGGCGATGAAGCTGCTGGTGACCGGCGAGCGCATAGACGCCACCGAGGCGCTGCGCATCGGCCTGGTGGAGGAGGTGGTGCCAGCGGCAGATGCGCTCGCCCGTGGACGCGCGCTGGCGCAAAACATCGCCGCGCTGCCGCCGGTTGCCACAGAAGCGGTTAAGGCTGCGGTGCGCGCCTCGCTTAACGGCAATTTGCAAAGCGGCCTGCAGTTGGAAAACGAGCTTATGACGCTATGTTTTGCCATGGGCCAGGATAAAGACGGCGCCAAGAAATTCAACCAGCGCAAAAACTAATAGTTGCTATGCTCGAGCGGGATACGCCGATCGGTGTTATCCCGCCCTATTACCTGTTTATCAACTAAAGCAAAAAAATGGCCATGATATCGCCAGTCAGACGGCTGTCTTATGGCGCTTCTAGGCTCGTTCCCGCACGGCTTAGCTGATTTGTCTGAAAATTCCCTCCCCGATCCCCCCCAAATTCAACCAGTTGCTATTATCTATAGATAGCCAATCAAGTAATTCCATCATGATTGGTCCGTTGGCGCTTGTGCATTTTTTAAATTTTTTTCATGTAAAGGATAATGAATTTGAGCAGCAGCGAAGAAGACCAGAACAGGCGGGAAGCGTCGCCTGAAACCAGCCATGATAAAGACAGTACTGCCGGCGACGTAAAGCAGACAGAGGATCAAAAACAAGAATCCACAGAGAATAAGCCTTCGCCGCTGAAAAATCCCAAAGTGAAATGGACGCTGATTATCCTGGGCGTGATGGCGCTTATCGCCCTGGTGGCCTGGCTGGTGTATTACCTGCTGGTCGGCCGCTATATGCAGGAAACCAATAACGCTTATCTACAGGCGGATTCCGTGGTGGTGGCGCCCCGGGTGAGTGGCTATGTGACCGCGGTGTTTG
>JAATGH010000118.1 GCA_015654745.1 Enterobacterales bacterium | reverse complement strand
TGGATTTGCGCCTTGGTGGCAACGGACAGCGACATTCAGCTACTTTTGGTCATGGCATGGGCAGGTATTGTCCCACAGACCGGGAGCCGCGTCAGCCCTTAAGCTGTATATATCCGCAGGTCTTATGCTAAATCCGGGCGGTAACGGCGGGGACGGGCTAGTGGAAAGCGCTGCCGAGGAGCGTTGAGTGCGCGAATAAGGCCCCTTGCCCGCCGGCGAATAGACTCTATAATGAGCGCAGGCAGGCTTATTAAGGAATGACATGAATCTGGTCAAAGCAGGTGTATTCAGTATTATTTCTCTCTGCGCCCTGGGCGCCGTCGGCGGCGTGATGCTGGCCGGTTATATCGTGATCGTCCATAGCTGACCTACCGCATTCAGTGGGGGCGATAGCGCTGCAGCCAACGCTCGAACAGCATATCGCTGATAATTGCCAATAAGGCCACCAGCACCGCACCTTGCAGGATATAGGCGGTATTAAAGCCGCTTAAACCAATAATAATGGGCGAACCCAGCGTTTTGGCGCCCACGGTGGATGCGATGGCCGCGGTGCCGATATTAATAATGACCGACGTGCGGATACCGCTGATAATGACCGGCGCCGCCAGCGGCAGCTCCACCCGCGTCAGGATTTGCCAGCGGCTCATGCCGGCCCCGGTCGCGGTTTCCAATATCGACTCGCCGACGGTTTCAATTCCGGTGATGGTGCCCTGAACGATAGGCAACAGGCCGTACAGCACCAGCGCGATGATCGCCGGCTGCTCACTAAACCCCATCACCGGAACCGCCACCGCCAGCACGGCCACCGGTGGAAAGGTTTGTCCCACCGCCACCAGCGTTTCCACCAGCGAGCGAAACTCCCGGCCGGCGGGGCGCGTTACGCCTATCCCCGCGCCTACGCCAATGACAATGGCGATGGCGCTGGAGATCAATACTAACCACACATGCGCCCAGGCCAGCAAAGCGAAACTGTCCTGTAGATAGACCGGGCGTTCCAGCGAGGGAAATAACCAAGCGAACAGCCCTGTCAGGTGCGGCATGCCAAACATGAGTCCCAACAGCAGCAGCAGGCTCCATAGCAGCGGATCGGTCACTATATGCCGCGACATGCTAGCGCCCCTCCCCGCTCGGTTTGATCAGATCATGGAAATGCAACACGCCGATGGGCTCTCCCCTTTCATCCACTACCGGCAGCAATTCGGTTTGACGAAAGACAAACTCCGATAAGGCTTCCCTGAGCGTCATCATCGCCGGAATGGGCTGACCGTCCACATGCTCGCCTTTACGGGCGTGCATGCCCGCGGCGCCGAGGGCCAGCAACTTAATACCAATATCGCTGCGGCCAAAAAAGCCGCGAACAAAGTCATTGGCCGGCTGCGTCAGCAACTGGCGCGGCGTTCCCTGCTGAACCACCTTGCCTCCATCGAGCAGGACGATGCGTTGCGCCAACGCCAACGCCTCGTCTATATCGTGCGTGACCAGTACCACCGTACGGCCGGATAACCGATGGATCCGGACAATTTCAGTTTGCAGCGCGGCGCGGGTCACGGGATCCAGCGCACCAAAAGGTTCATCCATCAGCAGCACTTCCGGATCGGCGGCCAACGCGCGCGCCACGCCCACCCGCTGTTGCTGTCCACCGGAGAGTTGATGCGGATAGCGACCGCGAAACTGCCGCGCATCCAGGTGCAATAGCTCCAGCAGCTCGGTTACCCGGTCGCGGATTCGGGCCCGCGGCCATTTCAGCAATTGTGGCACCGTGGCAATATTTTGTTCCACCGTCCAGTGTGGGAACAGGCCGATGGATTGAATGGCATACCCCATGCGCCGCCGTAGCTCCTCCGGCTTGAAGCTATGGATTTCATCGCCGGCAAACAGGATCTTTCCCCGGTCGTGTTCGATCAAACGATTGATCATTTTTAGAGTGGTGGACTTGCCCGAACCGGAGGTGCCGATCAATACGGTAAATTCGCCTTCGGCAATATTCAGATTGAGATCGTCTACC
>JAATGH010000374.1 GCA_015654745.1 Enterobacterales bacterium | reverse complement strand
CCACGGGTCTATGCCGGGGCGTAGTTTTAGTTGTTCACCCTGTCCCATGCCCGATGCACGAAGTGTTGTTTATGACCCAGACTCTCAGCCAGCTAGAACATAATGATGCCTTTATTGGGCGCCATATCGGCCCCGGCGCGCAGCAGCAGGCGCAAATGCTGTCGGCTATCGGCGCCGGCACGCTTGACGCCTTGATAAAACAAATTGTTCCGGCTGATATTCAACTTTCAGCCCCGCCCGCGGTAGGGGATGCGGCAACGGAAGCACAGGCGCTGGCCGAGCTAAAGGCGATCGCCGGCCTCAATCAACGTTACAAAACCTATATCGGCATGGGCTACAGCGCGGTGATTACCCCGCCGGTGATCCTGCGCAATATGCTGGAAAACCCGGGCTGGTATACGGCCTATACACCCTATCGGCCCGAGGTGTCCCAGGGTCGTCTGGAGGCGCTGCTTAATTTCCAGCAGTTGACCCTTGACCTGACCGGGCTGGATATCGCCTCCGCCTCGCTGCTCGATGAAGCTACCGCCGCCGCGGAAGCCATGGCGCTGGCTAAACGCGCCAGTAAACTCAAACAGGCGAATATTTTTTTTGTGGCCGATGACGTACATCCGCAAACGCTGGATGTGGTACGCACCCGCGCCACCACTTTCGGTTTTGATATCGTCGTTGGTAAACCCGCCGACGCGCCGACGCTTGACGGCGTATTCGGCGTCTTGCTGCAGCAGATTGGCACCACCGGCGAACTGCATGATTACCGCGCTCTGCTGGCCGAGCTGAAAACCCGCAAAATCATCAGCTGCGTGGCGGCCGACATGATGGCGTTGGTACTGCTGGCCGCGCCGGGCGCCCAGGGGGCGGATGTGGTTTTCGGTTCGTCCCAGCGTTTTGGGGTGCCCATGGGGTATGGTGGGCCGCACGCGGCGTTTTTCGCCGCCCGCGATGAGGTGAAGCGTTCCATGCCGGGGCGGATTATCGGCGTTTCCCGCGACGCGGCCGGCAGCATCGCGCTGCGTATGGCGATGCAGACGCGCGAGCAGCATATCCGCCGTGAAAAGGCCAATTCCAACATCTGTACCTCGCAGGTCCTGCTGGCCAATATCGCCGGTCTGTACGCCGTATACCACGGCCCCGAAGGCCTGAAACGCATCGCCGGGCGTATCCACCGCCTGACGTCGATCCTGGCGGCCGGGTTGACGGCGGCGGGTCTGACGCCGCGGTTTGACCGCTGGTTCGATACGCTTACCCTGGACGTGACCGATAAAGACGCGGTAATACAGCGCGCTCTGGCGCGTGGCATTAACCTGCGCGGCGATCTGGCCGGCGCGGTGGGCATGACGCTTGACGAAACCACGAGTCGCGAGGATATCGCCGCGTTATTTGCCGTGCTGACCGGTACGGATCGTCCGCTGGATATTGCCGGACTGGACGCAGCCATTGACGAGGTCATTCCAGCGCATTTGCTGCGGTCAACGCCGATCCTCACGCATCCGGTATTTAACCGCTACCATAGCGAAACCGAAATGATGCGCTATATGCATCGGCTTGAACGCAAGGATCTGGCGCTTAATCAGGCGATGATCCCGCTGGGTTCCTGCACCATGAAGCTCAACGCCGCCGCCGAAATGATCCCTATTACCTGGCCGGAATTCGCCGAACTGCATCCGTTTTGCCCCATCGGGCAAGCCGAGGGCTATCAGCGGATGATCGCCCAGCTCTCGCGCTGGCTGGTACAGCTCACCGGCTATGATGCGCTCTGCATGCAGCCCAATTCCGGCGCTCAGGGTGAATATGCCGGGATGTTGGCGATCCGCCGTTATCACGAAAGCCGTAATGACGGCGTCCGCACCATTTGCCTGATTCCCAGCTCCGCTCATGGCACCAATCCGGCGTCGGCGCAAATGGCCGGCATGTCGGTGACGGTGGTGGCCTGCGATAAAAATGGCAATATCGATCTGCATGATTTACGCCAGAAGGCCGAGCAGGCCGGCGATCGGCTGGCGTGTATCATGGTAACCTATCCCTCAACCCATGGGGTATATGAAGAAACCATTCGCGAAGTCTGCCAAATTGTTCATCAATATGGCGGCCAGGTATACCTGGACGGGGCGAACATGAACGCCCAGGTCGGCATCACGTCGCCGGGATTTATCGGCGCCGACGTTTCGCATCTGAATCTGCACAAAACCTTCTGTATTCCCCACGGCGGCGGCGGGCCGGGCATGGGGCCGATCGGGGTAAAGGCGCATTTGGCGCCGTTTGTGCCGGGACATTCCGTGGTGAAGATCGATGGCGTGTTGACGCAACAGGGCGCGGTAAGCGCCGCCCCCTTCGGCAGCGCTTCGATTTTGCCGATCAGCTGGATGTATATTCGCATGATGGGCGCCGAGGGACTTAAACAGGCCAGTCAGGTCGCCATCCTCAATGCCAACTATATCGCCAGCCGTTTACAGTCGGCTTATCCGGTGCTGTATACCGGCCGCGGCGGCCGGGTGGCTCACGAATGTATCCTGGATATTCGGGCGATCAAGGAAAGCAGCGGTATCAGCGAAATGGATATCGCCAAACGATTGATTGACTACGGCTTCCATGCGCCTACCATGTCTTTCCCGGTGGCGGGCACGCTGATGGTGGAACCTACCGAATCGGAAAGCCAGGTGGAACTGGATCGTTTCATTGACGCTATGTTGGCGATTCGTGGTGAAATCAATCGGGTCGCCGCCGGCGAGTGGCCGCTGGAGGATAACCCGCTGGTGAACGCGCCGCATATCGAGCGTGAGCTGGCAGGGGAGTGGTCACATCCGTATAGCCGCGAGACGGCGGCCTTTCCGGCCGGCTATAGCGATAAATACTGGCCAAGCGTAAAACGACTGGATGATGTGTATGGCGATCGGAATCTGTTCTGCTCCTGTGTGCCGATAGACGCCTATCAATAATCTTTTTTGACGGCTGTTGCATCCCAATCACGGCCCTGACCCGCCTCGGTAGCGCACCGCGGCGGATCGGGGCCGGTTATTTTTCCGCATATCCGTAAGAAAACATGAACTGTTACATCATAACGCTCTTGGTAAGCCGACCCAAGGGAACCGAGTGGGGTATTCGTTTGTCCGACATTCAACATAATAAATTGGCTGGCAATCCATAAGCCAAATTGAGAAAAAAGTAATTAATGAGAAAGCTTATACAATGGACCCAACTCAATATTTCCCTCTTCGTTGCCTTATATATCGGGGTTATCCTCAACATACCGATCCTGGTTCGTCGCTACCAACACTTGCAATATAATAATACGTTATCGATTTCTATCGAAATTGTGGCGTTGTTTTCGCTGGTGTTTTTGCTGGGATTGCTGCTTTCACTGTTCGGTAAAACCTGTTACCGGATCTTGATGACCCTGCTGGTGCTTTGCTCGGTGGCCGCCAGCTATTACATGGTGCTATTCAACGTTGATATCGGCTACGGCATTTTGGCCGCGGTGATGACTACCGACGTGGATCTCTCCAAAGAATCGGTGGGATATCATTTTGCCATTTGGCTGGTGCTGGTGAGCCTGGCGCCGCTGGTGCTGATTTGGCTGGCGCCGATGCGGGAAGCGGCGTTCGGCAAGACCAGCACGCGCAAGGTGATTAAAAAGGGGCTGTTGATCCTGACCGCCGGCGTCTGCTGCTGGTTACCGTTAAAATTAATGGGGCAGGTGCAGGATCAACACGATCGACTAAATAACCGTACCATGGCCAGCTATGGCGGGGTGGTGGCGGGTACCTACTCCCCTTCAAACTGGCTATCGGCCTTGGGCATGTTGGTCTACAGCTCTTACAGCCAGGCGGAGGATAGCCGCAACCTGTTCGATCCCGCGGCGCATTTTACCTATGTGGCGCCCAAGGATATTAACGATTTGTACGTAGTGTTTATTATTGGCGAAAGCGCGCGCCGCGACCATATGGGGGCCTACGGTTACCAGCGCGACAACACGCCTAATCTGGATAAAGAGCCTAACCTGGCGCTGCTGCAGGGGTATTCCTGCGACACGTCAACCAAGCTTTCCCTGCGCTGCATGTTTGTGCGCGAAGGCGGAGCGTCCGAAGCGCCGCAGCGCACGCTAAAAGAAATGAACGTCTTTTCGGTGCTCAAGAAGCAGGGGTTCAGTTCGGAGCTGTTCTCCATGCAAAGCGAGGCATGGTTCTACAATAAGGTCATGGCGGATAATTACGCTTTGCGTGAGACCATCCAGGCCGAAAAGCGCAATGCGGGCAAGCCGGTGGACGATATGGCGCTGGTGAGCGAGCTACAGGATTCCCTGGCGCGCCATCCCGACGGCAAGCATTTGATTGTCCTGCATACCAAGGGCTCCCATTATATGTATACGGAGCGCTATCCGCGTGGGTTTGCCCGCTATCAGCCTGAATGCCAGGGTATTGACGACGCCTGTTCCTCCGAAGAGCTGATCAATTCCTACGATAACAGCCTTCTGTATACCGATTATGTTATCGAGCAGGTGTTTAACCAGTTGCGCAACCGTAACGCGATCGTGTTTTACGCCTCGGATCATGGCGAGTCGATCTCAAAAAATATGCATTTTCACGGTACGCCACGGGATCGGGCGCCGCTAGCGCAGCGCAGCATCCCGATTATGGTCTGGGCGTCGAACGATTTTCTTAAGCAAAGCGATCACCAGGCGGCCTTTGCGCAACTGCGCGCGCTGGCGGCGGCCAAGACTCCGGTGTTTCACGAGAAACTGTTCGATAGCATTCTGGGCTGTATCGGTTACACCTCGCCGGACGGTGGCATCGTCGAGCAGCATAACTGGTGCGGGAAGCCGTAAGCACACCCAGGGTGATGTACGACGTCCCTGGCGTGTGATAGGCGTCGACCCCGATTAAAACATCGCTGGAGCGATGGGGAACCAGATGTAACGCATCCATTGAGACGCCATTGCCCTTACGGCAACTTACTGATTTGATTTGCGATAACGCTCAGACTGTATATGGCGCGGCGCTTTGGGTGTCAATGGCTGTGTACCATGGGATATAGGCACGTTGAGCTCCAATAGGTTAGGCAAGTGGTCACAATACCCTTTCCATCAGGCCATCCGGCATTGCCATTAGCCAGTATGGATAATCTCGGTATGGTGTTCTAAACCATGAATACAGCCTAGATGCCTGGCTGGTTTTCCCCCTTGGACAGGCGGCGGATCTGCGCCAGCAGAAACAGCAGCGCCTGCATGAGCACGATGCAGGGGCCGGTGGCGCCGTCGATATGAAAACTGATCAACGTACCGGCAATACACGAAAACACCGACACCAGCACCGCGACCAGCAGCATCTGGTCAAAACGGCGGCAAAGCAGTGCGGCGGTAATACCGGGCGCAATCAGCATGGCGATCGCCAGGATCACTCCTACCGCCTGCAGCGCGGCGACAATGGTCAGCGCCAGCAGACCCAACAAACCGTAATGCAGCAGGTTGGCCGACAGTCCCAGCGCCTTGGCCTGCGCCGGGTCAAAACAATAAAGCATTAAATCACGGTGTTTAACCAGCACCAGCAGCGACACTGTGCCCGCGATGATCAGCAGTTGCCGCAGTTCCGCGGGCGTAACGCCCAATAGATTGCCAAACAGGATATGGCTCAGGTGGTGGTCGGTGTCGATCCGTGAAAACAGCACCAGTCCCAGGGCAAACATGCCGGAGAACAGGATACCCATTACGGTGTCTTCCTTGACCCGGCAGCGATCTTTGATATAGCCGGTGGCCAGGGCGCAAAACAGCCCGGATCCAAAGGCGCCGAAGGCGATCGGCACGCCGGCGAGCACCGCCAGCACCACGCCAGGCAACACCGCATGGGAAATGGCGTCGCCCATCAACGACCACCCCCGGAGCACCAGGAAACAGGACAGAAGGGCGCACACGACGCCGGTGACGATGGCCGCCACGATACCGCGTTGCATAAACGCAAACGCCAGCGGCGTCGACCACCACTCCAGCCAGGCCATCAGCGGGTACCTCGCACCCGCTTACGGCGCCGGCCGGCGGCCAGAAGGCCATGCTTGGGCGCCAATAGGAACGCCAGCAAAAATATCAGGGTCTGCAGCGTGACGATAACCCCGCCGGTGGCGCCGTTGACAAAATAACTTAGCCATGCGCCGACCGCACTGCTCAACGCGCCTATGCTTACCGCATACACAATCAGGTGTGAAAAACGATCCGTCAGCAAATAGGCCGTGGCGCCGGGGGTGATCACCATGGCGATCACCAGAATGGCGCCCACGGTTTGCAGCGCCGCCACGGTGCAGGCGCTAAGCAGGGTAAAAAACAGTATTTTTAACCGAAGCGGCGCCAGTCCGATGGAAACGGCGTGGCGTTCGTCAAAAAAAACCGCCAGCAGATCTCGCCAGAGCGCGCACAGCACGATAAAGGCGATCCCGCTGATGATCCACACTTGGCGTATATCCCGGTCGCCAATAGCCAGAATATTGCCGAGTATGATCGACTGTAGGTTAATCGACGTCGGATTCAACGAAACGATCAACAGTCCGGCGGCAAAAAAGGTGCTAAAAACCATACCGATGATGGCATCTTCACGCAGCCGGCTATAGTGACGCATCAGCGCCATCAGCAGCGCGGCCAGCATGCCGCTCATAAACGCTCCGGCCGCGATCGGCAAACCCAGGGCGTAGGCTCCGGCCACGCCGGGGACCACCGCGTGGGCCAGCGCGTCACCCATCAGCGACCAGCCCTTGAGCATCAGATAGGCGGACAAAAACGCACAGACCGCGCCGACGGTCGCGCTTACCCCAATGGCCTTTAGCATGTAGTCATAGTGAAAGGGTTCCATCAACCATGCCAGCATCAGGGCTCCTCCCGTTCTGCCGCCGGGCCATGCCATGGGCCGGCGGCAGAGACGTCCGGGGTTAACACGGTTTCGGCCAGGGTGGGCCCCGGCTCGCCGGGGGGACGGGACTCGGCCGGGTTTGGACAACGCCGGTGGCCGCCAAACGCCCGTTGCAAATTCTCCTGGGTGAAGGTATCGGCGGTGGGGCCGGCCGCCAGCACCGTGCGGTTAATCACCACTACCCGATCGCAAAATTGCGGAATGCCTGCCAGGTTATGGGTTGAGACCAGTATCAGGTGGCCCTCGGCGCGCAGCTCCGTTAGCAGTTTGATAATGGCGCTTTCGGTATGCATATCAATCCCGCTAAAGGGCTCGTCCAACAGCAGCACACGGCCTTGCTGGGCCAGCGCGCGCGCAAGAAACACCCGCTTTCGTTGCCCGCCGGACAGCTCGCCGATTTGGCGCCGGGCCAGTTCCGTCATGCCGACGCGCGCCAGTGCCGCGGCGACCTGGCGTCGATCTTCCGCGCGGGGAATGCGCAGAAAGGGCATTTTGCCATAACGTCCCATCATGACCACATCGGACACCAGCACCGGGAAATGCCAATCAACCTCCTCGGTTTGCGGCACATAGGCCACCAGGTTATGACGCAACGCGCCGGCCATGGGATGGTTATCCAACGTCACCGCGCCCGCCGACAGGCGCACCATGCCCATGATGCTTTTGAATAAGGTGGATTTGCCGCTGCCGTTGGCGCCCACCAGAGCGCAAAGGGTGCCCCCGGTGAGCTCGAAACTGGCGTGATGAATAGCGGTATGGCCGTTGTTGTACGTGACGGTAACATTGTCCACTCGTAAATGGGGCCGGTAGCCGGGGGCGTTCATTGGCCGAATCCTCTGGCGATGGTCTCGATGGTGAGGTTAAGCAGGCTGAGATAGTCGGATACCGGTCCGCCGGCGGCGGAAAGCGAGTCCACATACAGCACGCCGCCGTAGCGCGCGCCGGTTTCCTTGGCCACCTGCCGGGCAGGTTTATCGGAAATGGTGCTCTCGCTGAAAACGACGGGGATATGATGCAGGCGTACCCGATCGATGACCTGGCGCACCTGCCGGGGCGTGCCCTGTTCGTCGGCGTTTACCGGCCACAGATAGGCTTCTTGCATGGCAAAGTCCCGTGCCAGGTAGCTGAACGCCCCCTCGCTGGTGACCAGCCAGCGCCGTTCGGCAGGAATTTTTGCCAGCCTGGCGCGCAACGGCGCATCCATGGCGGCGATGCTGGCCGCATAGTGGCCGGCGTTACGATTGTAGATCGCGGCATTGGCCGGATCGTGGCGTACCAGCGCTTGACGGATATTTTCCACATAGATAAGCGCGTTGGCCGGCGACATCCAGGCGTGGGGATTGGGATTGCCACGGTACGGGCCGGCACGGATGGGCAGAGGATCAATCCCCTCGGTAACCACCGTCGAGGGCACATTACGGATATCGTTAAAAAAACGCCTGAACCAGCGCTCCAGATTCAGACCATTCCACAGGATCAAGTCCGCCGATTGGGCCTTGACAATATCCTGCGGCGTCGGCTGATAATCGTGGATTTCCGCGCCGGGCTTGATAATTGACTCCACGATCGCCGCATCTCCGGCCACGTTTTGCGCCAGATCCTGGATAACGGTAAATGTGGTGACGACCCGTAATTTTTTCCCGGCCAGGGCCGACCCGCTGGCCAAGGAGAGTCCAATGCCAAGTACGACCAAGCGGAGCAGCGCCGGAATGGGCTGGAACCAGGAGGTGGGGTTTATTAGCATGGCGGTGCGCTCCGTGCATTGGTTCGGCGTCCCGTTTGATGCCTTGACATCAGATAGCGGGGGTGCGCCAGGGTGCTTATTTACCGCTCATTTATAGCATAGGCTATATTGTATAGCAAAGGCAATATCCGCCATCGGCACGCATCAATGGCGGCCGAGGACAATTTGTAGTCCAATGCCTTTGGCAACAATGGTATGCTTTGTACCGCCATCGAAGGGTGATGGAGTTTTACCCTAACCCATGAGGAAAAAGTATGATTCGCCCTGAACCGGAAAATTTGCCGATCCGTACCACGCAACTGGTGGATGTGGAGAAACATGCACAGGGTTTTCTTCAGGTTAGAGCCGCCCATCGCTCGGAATTGATGGATGATTATGTTGAGCTGATCGCCGATCTGATTAACGATTATGGCGAAGTGCGCCAGGTGGAGCTGGCCGCGCGTTTTGGCGTTTCCCAGCCCACGGTGGCGAAGATGCTGAAACGGCTTGCCGCCGCGGGACTGATTCGCCAGCAACCCTATCGCGGCGTGTTCCTGACTCCGGAGGGGGAAGCGATGGCGCTACGCAGCCGCGAGCGCCACCAAACGGTGGAGTCGTTTCTGTTGGCGCTCGGCGTCAGCCCGGAAACCGCGCGGCGGGATGCCGAGGGGCTTGAGCACCACGTCAGCGAGGAAACCCTGGCGGTGTTCCGCCGGTTCACCGAACGGGCCGTTCCGCGGGCCTGATAAAGATCCCTACTTATTTTAGCGGGTGAGGGTATAATCACCGCCCGGCGAAATAACCTGTCTAAGAGTGTGAGTATGGGATCCACCAGCCTGATCCAACCTGAACGCGGACTGTTTTCCTACCCACCCTATTGGGCGGAATGCTTCGGCATCGCGCCGTTTTTGCCCATGTCCCGCGCCGAAATGGACCAATTGGAATGGGATAGCTGCGATATTATTATCGTCTGCGGCGACGCCTACGTGGATCACCCCAGCTTTGGCATGGCCATCGTCGGACGCATGCTGGAGTCACAAGGATTTCGCGTCGGCATCATTGCGCAGCCGGATTGGACCAGCAAACAGGACTTTATGCGGTTGGGCAAACCGAATCTGTTTTTCGGCGTGACCGCCGGCAATATGGATTCCATGATCAATCGCTACACCGCCGATCGCAAACTGCGCCACGACGATGCCTATACGCCGGGCAACGTGGCCGGCAAACGGCCGGATCGCGCGACGATGGCCTATACCCAACGCTGCAAAGAGGCCTATAAAGAGGTCCCGGTGATTTTGGGCGGCATTGAGGCCAGCCTGCGGCGGATTGCCCATTATGATTACTGGTCAGATACGGTGCGGCGCTCGGTGCTGGTGGA
This sequence comes from Enterobacterales bacterium, assembly GCA_015654745.1. Classification (GTDB taxonomy): domain Bacteria; phylum Pseudomonadota; class Gammaproteobacteria; order Enterobacterales; family Enterobacteriaceae; genus Acerihabitans. The sequence continues at coordinate 5,438 of JAATGH010000374.1, read as the reverse complement.
TTCCAAAGCCGACATGTTGATCTATGGCAACGGCGAGCGCCCATTGGTGGAACTTGCCCACCGATTGGCGGCGGGTGAGGCGGTGGGCGATATTCACGACGTGCGCAACACCGCCGTGATGCGCAAGGAGCCCTTGCCGGGCTGGAGCGGGGTGGACTCAACGCGCCTGGATCAGCCTGGCCGTATTGAGCCCATCCTTAATCCCTATGGCGACGACTTGCCCTGCGCCGACGGTAAGCAGCCGCCGCCCGAGGCTAAGCCGATCACATTGCGCGCGGCCAAACCCAAACCGTGGGAGCGAACCTATGTTTTGTTACCCTCCTACGAAAAGGTCAAGGCCGACAAGGTGATGTATGCGCACGCGTCGCGGATTTTGCATCATGAAACCAATCCCGGCTGCGCGCGGGCGCTGATGCAACAGCATGGCGATCGGTATGTCTGGATCAATCCGCCGGCGATCCCGCTGACCACGCCGGAGATGGATCGGGTGTTTGCGCTGCCGTTCCAGCGGGTGCCGCATCCGGCCTATGGCAATGCGGCCATTCCGGCCTATGAGATGATTCACTCCTCGATTAATATCATGCGCGGCTGCTTCGGCGGCTGCTCGTTCTGTTCCATTACCGAGCATGAGGGGCGCATTATTCAAAGCCGTTCGGAGGCGTCAATTGTGCGGGAAATCGAAGAGATCCGCGATAAGGTCCCGGCGTTTACCGGCGTGATCTCCGATCTTGGCGGCCCTACCGCCAATATGTATATGCTGCGCTGCAAATCCCCGCGCGCCGAACAAACCTGCCGCCGCGCCTCGTGTGTTTATCCGGAAATCTGTCCCCATATGGATACCGATCATGAGCCGACCATTAAACTCTATCGTCGCGCCCGGGCGATCAAGGGGATCAAAAAAGTCCTGATCGCCTCCGGGGTACGCTACGATCTGGCGGTGGAGGATCCGCGCTATATCAAGGAATTGGCCCTGCATCATGTGGGCGGATACCTGAAAATCGCGCCGGAACATACCGAGTCGGGGCCGTTGGCCAAAATGATGAAACCCGGTATGGGCAGTTATCATCGATTTAAAGAGTTATTCGATCGCTACTCCGCGGAAGCGGGCAAAAAACAGTATTTAATTCCCTACTTTATTTCGGCCCATCCGGGAACCCGGGATATTGATATGGTCAATCTGGCGCTGTGGCTAAAGAAAAACCGCTTCCGTCTTGATCAGGTGCAAAATTTTTATCCGTCGCCGCTGGCCAGTGCCACCACCATGTATTACACCGGCAAGAACCCGTTGGCCAAAGTGGATTATAAAAGCGAAGAGGTCGTGGTGCCCCGGGGCGATCGCCAGCGGCGGCTACATAAAGCCCTGTTGCGTTATCACGATCCGGCCAATGCGGCGTTGATCCGCGGCGCGTTGGAGGATATGGGGTTGAAATATCTGATCGGCGGCGGTGTTGAATGCCTGGTGCCGGCGGCCGGTGCGGATGAACATCGCGCTCCGCGCCATGCCCGGCCCGCGCTTACCCGGCATACCGATATCGCCGGGCAGCGCGCTCCGGACCAGAAAGCGCCGATAAGGCCAGGACAGAAAGCGCCGGTGAAGCCGGGGCAAAAGGTGCCGATAAAGTCAGGACAAACGACGCCGGTCAAGCCAGGGCAAAAGGTGCCGATAAAATCAGGACAAACGACGCCGGTCAAGCCAGGACAGAAGGCACCGGTGAAGCCAGGACAGAAAGCACCGGTGAAGCCAGGGCAAATGACGCCGGTCAAGCCAGGTCATAAGACGCAGGCGAAGTCGGGTCACAGCCGCCGGCCGTAATAGGCTGGGCATTCGCGCTGGGGCGGGTGGTGGCGCGCGGCGAGTTATCATCGGCCGCCGGTTCCGTTTATTTCAGCCAGCCGCTTTGCTGCGCGTTGTTCAGATGAGTCTTTAGGTGGTTCCATAGCGCAGGGTATACATCGGCGATAAAGGCATTGCGGGTTAAGACCTGCTCCAGCCGAATGCCGTTTTCCACCCAGCTTTGACCGCGGTTATGCAGGTTCATCAGTACCGGCATCAAGCGATCGATCATCAGGGCAAACCGCGCGTTGGCGGTTTCGCCCGCCTCATATTCCAGCCACAGCTGGTGAAAATGCTCGCGCTGCGGGTCCGGCAGCAGGCCGAATAGTCGCGTGGCGGCCGCATGTTCCTGGTCCTGTACCGCGACCCGGGCCGCCAGATCGTAGACCAGCACGTCGCCAGCGTCGATTTCAACGATATCGTGCACCAACGCCATTTGAATCACCCGGTTAATATCGATTTCATCGTCGGCATAAGGCGCCAGGGCCATGACCCCCACGGCAAAATGCCAGCTGTGTTCGGCGGTATTTTCCTGACGCTGCGTGCCCAGCACCTTGGTGCGGCGCTGTATGCTTTTAAGCTTGTCGATTTCCATTAAAAAAGCGACCACCTCGGTCAGTTCACCGAAGGCTAATTCAGGTAACACCTTAGACATACCTACCCCAATAACGCTCACGTAAAGCGCAGCATTGTAAGCCAAAAAAACGGCAAACTCGAGTTATCCGATCGTCAATCGCCCCGACCGGACCGCACGGGTAAAATGCGTGGCAATAGTTACGGTTAATCGGCCGATCTGGCAAAGAGTTTATCGATATATTTCAGCTTACACGTGTACACTGGAATGATTCTCGGCTAAGCTGTGAGCCGTAGAAGACATCACCGCCAGGTCAAGATCGAGGTTTTTATAGTATGGCTAATAAATTATTAGCTCATGGATATTCATTGGCGGAGGAAATCGCCAATAGCGTCAGTCATGGCATTGGTTTACTTTTCGGCATTGTCGGCTTGGTGCTGCTGTTGGTGCAGGCCGGTGAGGTAGGCGCCAATGTGACGGCGATTACCAGCTACAGTTTATATGGCGGCAGTATGATTCTGCTGTTCCTGGCCTCCACCTTGTATCACGCCATTCCCCATCCTCCGGCCAAACGCTGGCTGAAAAAATTGGACCACTGCGCCATCTACCTGCTGATTGCCGGTACCTACACGCCGTTTCTGCTGGTGGGCCTGGCGTCGCCGCTGGCCAAGGGACTGATGGTCGTGATCTGGTGCATGGCGCTGGTGGGCGTGATGTTCAAACTGGCGTTTGCCCATCGCTTTGAGGTGATATCGCTTATCACCTATTTGATCATGGGGTGGTCATCGCTGGTGGTGATTTATCAGCTCGCGCAGCGTCTCCCCCCGGGAGGCTTGGCCCTGCTGGCGGTGGGTGGTTTGGTGTATACCCTGGGCGTGATTTTTTATGCCTGTAATCGCATCCCGTTTAACCATGCCATCTGGCATGGTTTTGTCCTCGGCGGCTGCGTGTGCCATTTCCTGGCGATCTATTTGTATATTTGACCGTCGGGAGAACATCCGCCGCCGCTGGTGGCGGGGCGGCTTATTCCGATGCCAATGCGTATGGCAGTGGCTGTATCGCCAGTGCGCCGGAGGTATCGTCCTTTACCCGTAAAAGGCTGTCCGGCGCCAAATCATTATTTAATACCGCCTGCACCCAGACCGCGCCGTCTTCCAACTGACAGGCGGCCAACACCGTGCCGGTGCGGCGCCAATTTTCACCCATTTGCAATTCAAGTTCGTCACCGGCGGCCGGAACGCGGCCCGCTTTGCCGGCGAGCCAATACAGCGCGCGTTTGTTGGCTCCGCGATATTTTGCTCGCGCCACCATCTCTTGTCCGGCATAACAGCCTTTAGAAAAGCTGATACCGCCCAGCGCCTGCAAATTAGTGGCTTGGGGAATAAATTGTTCGCTATTGACGCTATCGATCAACGGCAGCCCCGCTTCGATATTGAGCGCCAGCCATTGCTGGCTATCGTTAAGCTGCGCCTGACCCGCCAACTGGTCCAGTAATGCGTCCGCCACCGCCTCGGTGGTCACCAGTAAAAAGCGCTCCATCGGCAGGCTGAAATGCAATAACGTGGTCTCGCCGTGCTGCACCACGGCCCGCTCGGCGTCGGGCAGGGCGTCGAACAACCCGCCTAAGGCCGCGCGCGCCTGGAAACCGGCGATGCCGATAAGCCTGGCGTCATCATCCGCCGTCATCGTCACTTTGGAAAATACCGCATATTTTTTTAATTCGCTAAGCTGATGATCGCGTACGCTACGCCGCTCGATATAGGCCATGCCTTGCTGGCGATGAAACAAACGCAGATCGCTGTACATTTTGCCTTTCGCATCGCAGTGCGCGCCCAGGATATGTTGGTCCGGCGCCATGGCGGCCACATCGGTGGTAACCTGTCCCTGCAGATATTTTACGGTATCCGGCCCGGTCAGGTTGACCAGTGCCCAGTCTTCCAGCGAAATCAGCGTCAGCGGCAAACGGCTGGACGGTGAAGGCAAACGCGGTGGAAAAGGAACTTTAACTGACATGAAACACTCCTATCCTGAGATACCCTCAATTGGGGCAGTGCGAAACAATACGCTCATGGTAAAAGAGCTGGGGTGCTTTGCAAACGCTTATTTCAATGCGGACTTATCCATCCGTGCGATGCGTTTCGCTAAAAATGCCTGAACATGTCGAAATGTGTCGTTTTATGTAATGTCAGCGTGCAAAACGGGTTAAACTACGGCCAGTTAGATCGAAGATAAGGTAAACGTTATTATGGATATCGAAAATAGAGCGCGTGTCAGCTGGGCCTGTCGCCGCGGCATGCGTGAACTGGATATTTCGATTATGCCGTTTTTTGAATATGATTATGACCAGCTTGGCGAAGAAGATAAAAAATTGTTCGTACGCCTTTTGCAATGCGACGATCCCGACCTTTTCAACTGGCTGATGAATCATGGCGAACCCAAGGATAGCGGACTAAAAAAAATGATCACGATGATACAACAGCGAAATAAAGCCCGTGGCCCTCTGGCGAGGTGACGTCAGGGTTTCCTGGCGCACGCAGATTTTTTCCCTGGTGATTCATGGGGTACTGGCTCTGCTTATCCTGCTTTCACCATGGCCGGAGAACTACGGCCTGGTATGGGTCACGCTGATCACCCTGGTGGTGTTTGAATGTATCCGCAGCCAGAGAAACATCATGGCCTGCCGCGGTGAGCTGGTGCTACAAGGCAACCAGCACGTACGCTGGCATCAGAAGGACTACCTGATATGCGGCAAACCCTGGATGATCAAGGGAGGGATACTGCTGTCGCTGCGTCAGGCGGGCGGGAAAAAAAAACGCAGGCTCTGGCTTGCGGCCGATAGCATGGGCCAACGGGAGTGGCGCACGCTGCGCCAGGTGTTGCTCAATGGGGGGGCGTCGCAACAGAACCTGGACTGATACCCGTCATCTTTCGCGCCGCGGGTGCGTTGGCCGCATTCGCTCACCCGAATCACTTACCGAAGTAAGCTCATCGGGGTTCACTCCCTTGCCGCCTGCCCGCAACCCGAAAGCT
>JAATGH010000266.1 GCA_015654745.1 Enterobacterales bacterium | reverse complement strand
CCCGGCCATGCGTAAAATTGCTGGCTGATGCCGAGATTAAAACGGGGCAATCCGTGGCGGCAGAAGTTTGTTATGGAACCGTGCGATAGCCTATGGTTTGCTGTACTTAATCGGTCTTTAACGGGTTTTTATAGTGGGTTTTTAAGCGATATAAACGTATAACGCTCCGCGCCGCCACGGTCCGGCGGTTTATTCACTGTACTGGTTTATTGACCGAATCATCGATTGCTTTGCGGTATCCAGATGATGGCGCAGCTCCCGGGTAGCATTTAAGTCGTTACGGCAAATCAGGGCGCTGAGTATCGCCATATGCTCTTCGATAGCTACCAGGTTGCGATGCTTAAGATCGCTTTCATCCCATTGATAATGAAAGTGAAAAATAACCGAAATCACTTCCAGCGATTGATCGAAGAACGGATTGTTGGCCGCGGAAAGCAGCAGTGCGTGAAAGTCGCGATCAAGCTGGGAAAACATACGGTAGTTGCCGGCAATGGTGTCGCGCAGATGCCGGTGACGGTCGAGCAGTTCCTTGATCTGAAGCCAGCGCCCATCGTCGCGGGGCAGATTTAAAAAACGGTTTAGCGCGTGTGTCTCGAGCATCTCCCGCAGTTCAAACAGCTTTTCGGCATAGTCCTGGTCAAATTTTTTCATTCGCCACTGCCCGCGCCGGATATTCTCAATCAGGTTATAGCGGCAAAACCGCAGCAGGAACTCACGCACCACCACCGGGCTCACGTTGGCCGACCTGGCCAGCTGTAGTTCGGAAAACGCATCCCCCGCCCTAAGTTGACGCTGATTTATCATATGATAAAACGCCGCCTCAAAAATGGCGTTCTGTTCATCCTGTGGCCTGCTTACACAATCAAATCCATCCTCAAGCAACGGCTTGCGGACGATGCTGTAATAATCCCCTACTTTTTCCAATACCCCGCGCTGATGTAAATAGCTAAGGGTATGGCGCACCGTGGTACGGCTTATATTATACATTTCCGCCAACGCCGCCTGAGAGGGCAACGGCGAGCTGATATGATTGCGGGCAATACCGTCGATTACCTGATTGATCACGTTGTGACGAAGATTCTGCGTTCTGCTCATTGTCCCTCCGGGTTTTTATCTATTTAAACCCAATTTAAATCTGAATTGTCTGGCCTTTATCACAAATAGAATACATGAGTTAACCAAGGTAAGGATTTTTGGGGAATAACGGATCCCTACATTACAAAAGGAGTAAGTTATGACCACCATGATGACCTTGGTTTGCGAGGAACCGACGAAACTGGTATATCAGCAGCGTATTCAACCGCTGCCGGCGGCCAATGAAGCGTTAATTAAAATAAAATGTGTTGGTATTTGCGGCACTGATATCCATGCTTGGTCCGGTAATCAGCCTTTTTTCAGTTATCCAAGAATATTAGGGCATGAAATCTGCGGTGAAATCATCGGCGTCGGCAATAATGTTTTTAATTTGCATGCCGGACAGCGTGTGGCGGTTATTCCCTATGTAGCTTGCCACCGTTGTAACGCCTGCCGAAGCGGACGGACTAATTGCTGTGAAAATATATCGGTTATCGGCGTGCATCAAGACGGTGGCTTTTGCCAGTATTTATCCGTGCCGGTTGACAACCTACTGGTGGTGGACGATGTCGAACCCGAGGCCGCGGCCCTGATCGAACCTTTTGCCATCAGTGCTCATGCGGTGCGCCGTGCCGGCATTACGGCTCAGGATCATCTGCTGGTCGTCGGTGCGGGGCCGATTGGCCTGGGCGTGGCGGCGATTGGCGTGGCGGACGGTGCCCTGGTGGTGATGGCGGACACCAGCGCGCAACGTAGAGCGCACGTTGCGCGGGAGCTTGGCATTGTGGCGCTGGACCCGTCGGCGGCTGATTTTGAGCAGCAACTGCGCAAACAGTTTGCGGGCATGCTGGCCGCCAAGGTTATCGACGCCACCGGCAATCCACGGGCGATGAATAATACGGTTAATTTAATCCGCCATGGCGGCAGTATCGTCTTTGTCGGTTTGTTTAAAGGAGATGTTGCATTTTCGGATACGGAATTTCATAAAAAGGAGACCACGCTGCTGGGGAGCCGCAACGCCACCCAAGAGGATTTCGCTAAAGTGGGGCGCCTGATGGCGCAGGGGAAAATTGCGGCGAAAATGATGCTTACCCATAGGTTTACCTTCGAGGGACTGGCGGAGGTGTATGAACGTGACGTTATCAATAATCGCGATCTGATTAAGGGGGTAATTGAATTCTGACGTCCCGCTATGGAAGGCGCCCGTCGCCTGAACGACGGGTCCTCGGGCCTGCGTAGGCGCCACGGACCATCGTGCAATACAAGCCTAGGCCGAGGCGGGTATTGTGACCGTTAAGGCGGCGCGCCGACGTATAAACAGTCTTACCAGCGCAAACCAGCCCAGTACGCTCAGGAGATTGAACAGGTTGAATAATCCGCTGCCGCCCAACGTATAAAGCGATTTCGCCAATTCGATGCCTAAGGTGTAAACCAGAATATTCAGCATTCCCAGCGCCGCGGACACTGTTCCCTTGCTCATGGCGCAGGAGAATAGCGTCAAACGGTACAGTCCGGCGTTGGCCACACCGATACCATAGGCGTACAAGCTCATGCCGGCGGTCATCCATAAATAGGCATGGGGCGCAACGAGGGTGGCAAGCGTCGCCAACGCCAGCCCGCAAATAATAGGAGCGGCGCCAAGCTTAATCAGGCGATCTACCGTACGCCGGCCGCTTAGGCGCGCCAGCGTCAGGTTGCCGAGCATCAGAGCGCCAAAAACCGGCAGTTGCAGCAGGCCATATTGCATTGACGACAGGCCGCTATCGCCCATCAAAATTACCGGCGACTGTGCCAGCCAGGATAACAACGGCAGGCAGGCGCAACCAATGGCCATGGCGCCATAGAGAAACTGGCGGTTGGTCAGCACTATTTTATAATCTTGCCACAGGCTGGCGGGGGATAGCGGTTCTCCCAATCGTGAGGCGGTTTCCGGCATAGCTCGCCACAAGCCGACCAGGGCTATTGACGCCAGCGCGGCAAACAGCATAAACATGGCCTGCCACGAGGCGAAATGAATAATCATCGCACCGGCCAAGGGTCCCAATAGCGGCGCTATCAGGGCCACGTTGGCCATCAACGCCGTGATCTTGATACATACCGCTTCATCAAAGGATTCCTGGATAGTGGCATAGCCTACCGCGCCGATAAAGCAGAGCCCGAACCCTTGTAAAAAACGCAGCACAATAAATTGTTCAATGGTATCGACCAGCAAAATGCCCAGGCACGCGCCAATAAAACAGACCACGCCCGCCAGCATTATCGGACGGCGGCCACGGCGATCCGACCATGGTCCTAAAAACCACTGCAATACCATGCCGCCCGCCAGGTAGGCGGTCATTGACGTCGGCACCCATTCACGCCCAACGTTGAACGAATCGACCACCGCCAACATTCCCGGTTGGATCATGTCGTTAGCGATATAAACGGCAAATTCGAATAATACCAGGCATAACGGGAAAAGCAGCGCCTGCCGTCCAAGGGGGGCGGCCGGAGAAATTGTACTACGCATATTATAACCGATTGAATATTAAGGTTAAAAAGACAAATTCTAGAATATTGCCATTAAAGGCGGATTATTTTGCAAGCAATTTTTTGCATACGCAACCCCCAGGATCATTATCAGCACATTCTGATAATTCATTTTTTCTTTGCATCTCGTTTCCAGCCTGGATAGCCTACTTTTAAGGTACTGAGGATAAAGCCTAGGATTGCCGTCGGGGAACAGGATGACGCACGAGAATGTGGGTAAAAGAGTACACTGGATTGATAATCTGCGCGCCCTGGCCTGCATGAT
>JAATGH010000052.1 GCA_015654745.1 Enterobacterales bacterium | reverse complement strand
GGGACGTAACGGAGTGCATGAGTGGTTATTGGTTCGGGCTTCCGCCATCGTAATCTGCCTTTACATTATTTATATGCTGGGGTTCATCGTGTTTGCCGATAACCTCAATTATGATGTTTGGCGAGGTTTTTTCGCTTTACCCATGACGAAGGTCTTTACCCTGCTAACGCTGTTTTCCATCCTGGTGCATACCTGGATCGGCATGTGGCAGGTATTAACGGATTACATCAAATCGGTGTCGCTGCGCCTGTTATTGCAACTGGCTATCGTGATCGTGCTGTTGGTGTATTTACTTTATGGAACTGTCGTGGTGTGGGGTGCGTAAATGAGTTTGCCAGTAAGAGAATTTGATGCCGTCGTTATCGGTGCGGGTGGCGCTGGAATGCGCGCCGCGCTGCAAATTTCGCAAATGGGCCTCTCCTGCGCCCTGGTTTCCAAAGTTTTCCCAACCCGGTCCCATACCGTATCCGCCCAAGGCGGCATTACGGTCGCCCTGGGCAATACCCATGAGGACGACTGGCAGTGGCATATGTACGATACCGTGAAAGGTTCCGATTATATCGGTGACCAGGATGCCATTGAGTACATGTGCAAAACCGGTCCGGAAGCGGTGCTGGAACTGGAACACATGGGGTTGCCGTTTTCACGCCTGGAGGATGGCCGCATCTATCAGCGTCCGTTCGGCGGCCAGTCGCGCAATTATGGTGGCGAGCAGGCGGCGCGCACCGCCGCCGCCGCCGACCGTACCGGCCATGCTTTGCTGCACACCCTTTACCAGCAGAACCTCAAAAACCACACCACCATTTTTTCTGAATGGTACGCGCTGGACTTAGTGAAAAACCAGGACGGCGCGTTTGTCGGCTGCACGGCGCTGTGTATTGAGACCGGCGAAGTGGTCTATTTCAAGGCGCGCGCCACCATCCTGGCCACCGGCGGCGCCGGGCGGATCTACCAGTCCACCACCAATGCCCATATCAACACCGGCGACGGTATCGGCATGGCGCTGCGTGCCGGCGTGCCGGTTCAGGATATGGAAATGTGGCAGTTCCATCCCACCGGTATTGCCGGCGCGGGAGTGCTGGTCACCGGAGGTTGTCGCGGTGAGGGCGGGTACCTGCTCAATAAGGACGGCGAGCGCTTTATGGAACGCTACGCGCCCAATGCCAAGGATTTGGCCGGCCGCGATGTGGTCGCCCGCTCGATTATGATTGAAATCCGGGAGGGCCGCGGCTGCGACGGGCCGTTGGGACCGCATGTTAAGTTAAAACTCGACCACCTGGGTAAAGAGGTACTGGAATCAAGACTGCCGGGTATTCTGGAATTGTCGCGGACCTTTGCCCACGTGGATCCCATTAAAGAGCCGATTCCGGTTATCCCGACCTGCCACTATATGATGGGAGGAATTCCCACCAAAGTGACCGGCCAGGCGATTACGGTAGATGCGCAGGGCAAGGACGTGGTGATTCCCGGCCTGTTCGCGGTAGGCGAAATTGCCTGCGTGTCGGTACACGGCGCCAATCGCCTCGGCGGCAACTCTTTATTGGATTTGGTCGTATTCGGCCGCTCCGCCGGCATGCATTTGCAGGAATCCCTCGCAGAGCAGGGTCCGTTCCGTGATGCCGTCGACGACGAAATCAACGCCGCCCTGACGCGCTATAACCGCTGGAACAATAACCGCACCGGCGAAAATCCGGTGGAAATACGCAAGGCCCTGCAGTCCTGCATGCAAAACAACTTCTCGGTATTCCGCGAAGGCGACGCCATGGCCAAAGGTTTGGCGGAATTAAAAACCATTCGTGAGCGCCTTAATAATGCGCGCCTGGACGATACGTCCGCCGAATTCAATACCCAGCGGGTGGAGTGCCTGGAGCTCGACAATCTCATGGAAACCGCCTATTCCACCGCGGTGGCCGCCAACTACCGTACAGAAAGCCGTGGGGCGCACAGCCGCTTCGATTTTCCGGATCGCGATGACGCCAACTGGTTGTGCCATAGCCTCTATTTACCTGAGAGCGACACCATGACCCGCCGAGAAGTCAATATGCTACCGACGTTGCGCCCGGCGTTCCCGCCGAAAGTGCGTACTTATTAAGGGCTGGGGGCTTAAAGTGATGAAAATTGAATTTTCGGTTTATCGTTATAATCCTGATATTGATGATAAGCCGCGTATGCAGGATTACCACCTGGAGCTGGAGGAAGGCCACGATCTGATGTTGCTGGATGCCCTAATCCAACTGAAAGAGCAAGACCCGACGCTGGCGTTTCGTCGTTCATGCCGGGAAGGGGTCTGCGGCTCCGATGGCGTGAATATGAACGGGAAAAACGGGTTGGCCTGCATTACCCCGGTGTCGACGCTGCGTAAGGGCAGCAATAAAATCGTTATCCGGCCATTGCCTGGACTCCCGGTGGTGCGGGATTTGGTGGTGGACATGGGGCAGTTCTATGCCCAGTATGAAAAAATCAAACCTTATCTATTAAATGATGGGCGTAATCCGCCGGCGCGGGAGCATTTGCAAAGTCCTCAGGAGCGGGAAAAACTGGACGGCTTGTACGAATGCATTTTATGCGCGTGCTGTTCCACCGCCTGTCCGTCGTTCTGGTGGAACCCTGATAAGTTTATCGGTCCGGCCGGCCTGCTGGCGTCATACCGTTTCCTCATCGATAGCCGTGATACGGAACAAAAAGGACGGCTGGATGAGTTAAATGACGCTTTCAGCGTATTCCGCTGTCACAGTATTATGAACTGCGTCAACGTATGTCCTAAAGGACTGAATCCGATCAAGGCGATTGGACATATTAAAAATATGCTGGTGCAGCAAAGCGCCTGACAGGGCGCCGGCTCGCCGGTCAGCATAATCCTCTCGACGCGTTCCGGTAGCCGGGCGGCGCGGGACGCGCCGAGGCGGGTTATGGCAGTGGGGGCAAGTCTTGAAACGTTTACGGTGTTTAACGGGCGTCGGGCGCCATGCGGTGGACATCGGCAACAGGCAGGACAGGAAATCTTTGAAAACCGGTTAATCGGGTCGAGCGCGGCCAGCCGTTTTTCAAAGGTTCCTTCGGTTCGGTTATTTACGCCGACTGTGGGTAGGTAAATCACCGGTTGAACCGCTTATATGTTGAAACAAACATGTTAACCACGGCGAAAACTGAGCTTAAACAGCTTAAGGGATCACAATGCAGAACGGCGCAATGAAGGCCTGGCTGGATTCCTCCTATCTGGCGGGGGCGAACCAGTCCTACATAGAGCAGCTCTATGAAGATTTTTTAACGGATCCTGACTCTATTGACGATAGCTGGAGTACGATTTTCAAACAGCTACCCACCGCTGGAGTCAGCCCCG
>JAATGH010000390.1 GCA_015654745.1 Enterobacterales bacterium | reverse complement strand
TAACCTGCACGACGGTACTCTGCACGGTTTGCGCCGAGGCGCCGGGATACGTTACGTTGACGGAAATTGCCGGCGGGGCAATATTCGGATATTGATTGATGGGCAATGTCAGGATCGACAATCCGCCGGCCAACATGATGATGATAGCGACGACCCAGGCGAAGATCGGACGCTCGATAAAAAACTTCGACATTGGTTAACCCTTATCGTGCACTTGGATCCGTCATGGATAAATTATTGGTTACCGAGGGTGCGGTTTTACGTTCAGTTTGTTCAGTAGCCTTAACTTTTTCGCCCACCCTAATGCTTTGTAATCCAAGCGTAATAACCCGCTCCCCGTCCCCAAGCCCTTGCGTCACCAACCACGAACCACCGTACATCCGGTCCGTCGTGATACTGCGTTGCTCGATGGAATTGTCTTGGGTCACCACATAGACATAAGGCTTACCCTTCACATCCCGCCCTACCGCTTCTTGCGCCACCAAAATGCCTTGATCCTGTACACCTTGCGACAGCATGGCATGTACAAACATGCCCGGTAGCAGTTCACCGCCGGTGTTAGGGAATGACGCGCGCATCGTGACCGATCCGGTTCCTTCATCCACCGTCACCTCAGAAAACTCGAGCTTTCCCTCAAAGGAGAATTGACTGCCATCCTCCAGGATCAGGCTAACCGCGGCGGCATTACCCCCAGCGGACTTCAGTTTCCCGGATGCCAACGCGCGCCGTAGCCGCAACAGATCCTGCGATGACTCGGTGACATCAACGTAGATAGGATCCAGTTGTTGGATCGTGGTCAGATATGACGATTGACCATTGGTCACCAGGGCGCCTTCGGTAACCAATGAACGCCCGATACGCCCTGAAATAGGGGCAAGAACTTTGGTATAGGTCAGATTAACCCGTGCGGTTTCAACATCCGCCGCGGCTTCTTTCTCCGAGGCTAACGCATCATCATATTGCTGTTGGCTGATGGCATGCGCCTGGGATAAAGATTGGTAGCGCTTAGCCAAGGCGCTGGCATTGACCTGTGTCGCCTTCGCCTTGTCATAAGCCGCCTGATAGGTCGCGGGGTCAATTTGGTATAGCTGTTGGCCCGCTTTGACATCCGAGCCTTCGACAAAATAACGTTTAAGGATAATTCCACTGACCTGGGGTCTGACCTCGGCACTGCGGACGGATGACGTCCTGCCCGGCAGGCTGGCTGACAACGCAACGGGTTGCGTATGCAGCGTCATGACCTCAACTTCGGGGATAGGTGCCTTGACCCCGGGTGACGCGGAGCGGTCACAGGCAGAAAGTAATATAACCATAGAGGCTATGTAAATTTTACGATGCATGGTTTTACTCTTGCAGAATGATGGAATATCTAGCCCAAGCAGCCCATCCAAGACAGCGGATGCCGAAGGGCAAACTGATAGTACGTCGCGCTCGGGTTACGGAATGTCGCGTGAGGAGATAAAACACGGAACCGACATCCGCCGACCGGGTCAGCGAAAAAATCATTAATATTCAGTAGAATGAGCTTTGCCTTAAGGAAACGGCACCGGCATAGCCATATATAAAAATGCAAAATCAATGACATAAAACCACTCTCATAACTGTACGAACACGTTCACATATAAACATACACGCACTTTGCCATAATGACAATATAAATGTACAATGGTGGACAGTTATAAAGTAGAGGCCAACATGCGCGTAAAAACTGAAACCCGCCGCCAAGCAATTATTGCCGTGGCGGGAGAATTGTTCTTGCAACATGGCTATGCCGCGGTTTCCATGGCGGCCATCTCAGCCAAACTGGGCGGATCGCGGGTTACGCTGTATAACTATTTCGCGACAAAAGAACAGCTGTTTGAAGCCTATGTTGTTGAGGCAGGGAGCGAACGTAGCAACGAGATACTCAATTTTCATGAACAGGGCGTGACGGATCTGCGCAACAGCCTTTTCCTCTTGGGTAAAAGCTATCTGGCACTGGTACTGGACAGCCAAGTATTGGCTATCCGCCGCATGATCATCGGGGAAGTCAGCCGTTTCCCCGAGCTGGCGCGTATATTCTATGAAAGCGGCGTTAAAATCATTTTGCAACAAATCCAGGCCATACTGGCAGCGGAAATAAGACCGGGTCGTTTAAAAGCCTCATGTCCCAATACCATGGTTTTGCATTTTATGGCATTATGTGAAGCAGGGAACGTCGAATGGCGACTCTGGGGACTGCAAGGAGAGATAAGCGAAAATATTCTCAATCAGGCATTATTTTCTGCGGTTAATGCCTTCCTTGATGTATATGCTGATGACACACTGGGCGGAAGTTGATAATACCGACTATCAAGAGGCAATAAATAAATGCGCGTTAAGACCGAAGCCCGTCGGATGGCTTATATACAAGCGGCTGGAAAACTTTTTCTTCTACAAGGTTTCTCTGCCGTTTCCATGGAAGCGATAGCAGCCCAGACCGGGGGTTCAAAAGTAACCTTATATAACTACTTTTCATCTAAAGAGGCTCTCTTCGAAGCCTTTGTGATAGAAGCCGGACGAGAGGCCGTCAATCGCCTGCTGGAGGTCCCTTTACTTGCCGGAGATATACGTTCGGTTCTCACCGAACTGGGTATGGCGTATTTGCGGCTTATTACCACCCCCACGGTCATTGCGCTGGATCGGCTGATCATTGGGGAAGCCGGTCGTCAGCCGGAGTTGGCGGCCATATTCTATAAAAACGGTCCCAAGCGGACTATTTCTGTTTTAGTGTCCGTCATAGAGAATTTGATTAAAACTGCTCAAATTCATCCAGGGAAACCAGGCATTATTGCCATGCATTTTAAAGGACTTTGCGAGGCGGATATCTTAGACCGTTTCCTTTGGGGGCTGGATATTCCCGGCGACGATGAACTGGAGAAAGGGGTGCAAGCCGCCGTAGACGTATTTATTAAGGGCTATGGAACAAAAGCTTAGCATAGTGTCGGTGGCATAATACCATTAATTAATGATAGGGAAAAAGCCATTTAGGCAAAGTTTTTTTTCAATTACTGATCTATCCTCTCTTCATAGAGACAATTAGTGAGATTACTCATCACCCTTTTCAAAAGGAGATAACCCTGTGACCAATAACCATTATTTACTTTTTTATGGCAGTCAAAATCGTAATTTTTGTGCTGGCGTCTTCTCTAAAAGCACGCTCGGTTTTATTATTTTTCGGGATAACTCGTCTATTATTACTATTTCGACCATTCAACAAAAAATTTTTAAAATAAACAAAATATCGAACACCACACGAAAATACATAAATTGAGTAGAAAAAGCAAAGAAGAATCATTATTGACGCGGCAGCATATCATTCTAGCGGCATTAAAAGAGTTTGAAAAAAGAGGTGTTGCTTACACGACATTAAGTAACATTGCCAAGTCAGCAGGCGTTTCACGTGGAGCGATCTATTGGCATTTTACCAATAAAGCGGCTTTATTCAATGAAATTTGGGATCAGAACGATTTCAAAACAAAAAAACTCAAGCAAAAATATCAAGGTCTCCACCCTGGGCAGCCGCTGAAAATCATGAAATGCTTAGTGATAGACCAGCTACAAGCCACCCAGCTTAATCCATTACGCAAGTCATTAATGGAAATAAGTTTCCATAAAAACGACATTTGTGATGGGATGATTCCTATCCATGAAACGCGTAAAAAACTGGGGCTGGATGGATTCGAACTTATTGAACAGGCGTTACATGAGTGTGTACACCATGGCGAACTTCCACTAGAAATCGAAACAAAACTTGCCTCAATATTATTACAATCATGCATTAGTGGGATAATAGAAACTTGGCTGTTGATGCCAGACCGTTTTGATTTAGTAAAATCTGCTCCGGCACTGGCAGATAATTTAATCGGAATGTTGAAGAGCGTTCGTTAAAAGATTGAAAGTGAGTACCTTGCATGTTCCCAAGCAAACTGCGCCGGATCCGCGGCAATAGTTTGTGCACGGCCCACCATCGTGGTTATGGCTACAAGCCGTGCAATGATAGGCAATTGAATTTCAAACCTTTCCGAGCCTCCTGTTAAAACAATAAGGTATAGGCGACTAAGCAGACGATGGTCGCTATCGCTGCAATGGATTCAATATCTTGGATGCTCATCTTACCGGCAAAGATGCTTTTCGTGTTCATCATTACCTCCTTGGTATTTGTTAATCATGGTCGTTTTATGGACGAGGCGGTGTGATTGACCATACATTTTATCAATAATAAATCTTCGAAAAAAATCACCGTTGGCACGGCAGGCAGATCGTTGTCTGGCGTCGAAAAAATTATTCATCATTTGTTGAATAAAAAATCAAGCCAGTGCTAGAATCAATAAACTTGGCTTAATTCGTAGTACAGGAGATGATGTTGACAATGGCAGTCGACAGCGCCGGCCGGCGCAGGGGCAGACCGCGTAAATCACAAGCGCCCATGTCCGATGTGATCCTGCAAACCGCACTGCATATCTTCGCCAGACAAGGCTTCGAGGGGTCTAGCCTGCGCCAGATTGCATCAGCGGCCGACGTGGATGTCGCATTACTTTCTTATAGTTTCGGATCTAAGTTGGGTTTGTGGCAGGCGGTCATTGACCATATTTCTGAGCAGATTGTTCCGGTGATACGCGCCATGGATCGAGACGAGAACAATGCAGGATCATGGCGTGGGTATTTTCGTCAAGTGATGGAACAATTTATTGATCTGATTTGCGATACCCCACTTATGGCTAAATTTATGGTAAAGGAGATAGCACAAGGTGACGAGCGTTCCGAATATATCTATGAGCGACTGATCAAACCGCTCCATGATTTGCTTTTGCCGCTACTCAAAAAAGCGCGTGATTCTGGAGACATTGGTGAAATCGATCCCGAGCTCTTTTTCTTTGTGTTCACCGGTTCCATTGGGATGACCGTGGTAGCCCGCTCGTACATTGTGCGCTTTTCGCCGGCCACCGCTCAGGAGGAAACGTTTCGCCTTGAGCTGAAACGCTCGGTATTCAGGCAAATGGGACTGACAATTTAAGGTGAAAAACAACATGACCGCCACCCAATCAAATATCATAAATATCTTACTGGAGTGGTTGGAAAACAATCTGGCCCAGCCGTTATCCATTGACGATGTGGCGACGAAAGCGGGCTTTTCCAAATGGTATCTGCAGCGCATGTTTAAAGAGACTACCGGCCTTACCCTCGGCGCCTATACCCGGGCGCGCCGGTTATCCATGGCTGCCTTGGCATTACGCGTAACAAGTCGGTCCATTCTGGATATCGGATCTCTATATCATTTCGAATCACAACAAATCTTCGGTCGTGCCTTTAAGCGGCAATTTGCCCAAACGCCGGGATCCTACCGCTGCGCGGCGGACTGGTGCTTATCAAACTTTTGCCCGCCAATACGCTTGGCAAGCGCTAGCTTGCCAAAACCTCATTTTATTCCCTTACCCGAAATACATCTGGTCGGAGTGACTAAAAGCTACTCCAGTAGACTGGAGCAAATTGACGATTTTCTCCGCCGCGATTTGAGATCCTCCCTATGGCATCGGTATCTTGAAAAAGCAACATCCGTTCCGTCGGTACTTTATGGACTTAATTGCCTAATACCGAGTCAAGTAAAAGGACATCCGCGAGACCAGGATACAATTTTTCAATACACCGTGGCCAATGCCTCAGGGGCTCTGCCGGACTTGTTTCCGCAGGGTCAGCCTATTGTGATCGAAGCGGGAACCTATGCGCAATTTATTTATGAAGGGGCGGTCGAAGGCCTGCAGGATTTTATTATTCTTATTTATGACACAGCCATGTCGACCTTGGGCTTAACGCGCCGTCAGGGATATGACATTGAGATTTTTCATCCACCTGCAAAATTGCAATCAACGGTCGATTGCATTTTTCGCTGTGAGTATTTTATACCCATTCGAAACTGAACTACGCTATCTCTTATATAATAGGCAAATAGGAAAGCGTGCATAAAAAATTTTACTAATGCACTATCAGCAAGGGGACGCGCATTGACTTTAAAAATGTGCGTGTCACTCCGCCAAAGATAATCTCACTCGATCGGCTATGACTGTAAGCCCCGAGAACAATTAAATCGATGTCATGCTGTGCCACATACTCCAAGATCACGGTGGCTACGGGGCGGCCTTGCGATGATAAAAAATCGAGATCAACCTTGACTCCATGCCTGCTGATATAAAGCAATAAATCAGCTCCGCGCGAGTCTCCATCATATGAATGTTTTTCTCGATCGACTTCAATGACGGAGACAGATTGTGCCTCGATCAAAAAGGGCAAGGAGTCGGTGATGGCCCGGCGCGACTCACGACTACCATTCCAGCCAAGAAGAATCCTTGAGCCGATTTCCGCTGATTGGCATTGCCATCCATTTGGCACCAGAAGAAATGGAACGCCGGTAGCAAGTAAGATCGCCTCCGCCGACCAATTTTTCGGCAGCCCGTTGGTTCCTGGATTACCCGCGATAATCAGATCCGTATATAACAAAATAGACTTGAGCCGCATGTCAGCTTCGCTATCTTTGATAATGTGATATTTTGCACTTATTTTTTCATTGCCGATCGCGGTATTAAATAATTCAATCGCTTTTTTTGAAGTTTCCCGTTCCTCTTCTTGATAAAACTTTGTCAGTTCAGTTATTGCGTCACTACCAATAGCATAGGATTCAGGAAGACTGGCCCCCCAGTAAGTTGGAGCAATATAGATACCGGTAAGATGTGCATCATGGCGGTGCGCGATTTTTACTGCGTAATCGAGCCTTGACTGGCTACCTGGCGATATATCAATAAACACCACAATTGTCTTTAATCGCATAAGTGAACACCTCTCTCAGATTGACATGAAATCAAAAAGGCTCACGCGGCAGGATTGGTTTATCCCATGAACTTTATATGTACCATACTAATATACAAAATCAATATAATATGTCATAAAAACAGATAGTTATCAAAGAACCAAGGTTGATTTTGGCATAAATTTAGACATTCTCTATCGTTTAACCCGCACTTACAGATGGCTGTTTTACTCATTCAATGATCTCGTCTTGGCGCTATAGATGGCTTCAATTTGTTGTATGAGATTGGCTTTTACGCCCATTCGGCGGCCATCCACAATGAGACGCAGGATATCCATCTCGATGGAGTGTGGAAATCTTTTCTCGTGATGTGCGGTAACCAGCCAACTTAGCAAAAAAAGATGTTGGTCTACCTGCGTGCCAACACGACCATCCTGAGCAGCAAGTTTGACCGCCACCTGCGCGCACCACGAAAAGTGAGCTAACTCGGGAAATTTATTACCTGAAGTCACCATCGCCCTATTCTTCATGCAAACTTAGTCAATGTAAGTTTACTTAATATGGGCACTAAGATTGTGCTTTAAATGCCCTTGCCCGCGGGCGGGAGGATTGACCCGCGCCTCTGAATAAATGCAGCCTGACAATGTCTTTTCATGCCATTGAAATATTTAATCGTACCGTTCTTTCCTGCAAGGCGGAGTACGATATTTACCTTAAAGCATTGGCGGACTATTTCAAATAGAGTGAAGAAATGTTTTCACCCGGGCGGCTATCCATACCGCCAGATTGCCGCTGAGAGCCGCCGATGCCGAATTGGCCGGCTATTCGGGCTAAAAATGTCATAAGCTATTGTAAATATATTATGGAACACCCTAAAATCTCCTAAAGAGACGATAATATCAATATTGTTTTCAATTAGAGAATATAAGATGAACCATACCTCACTTGAAATCTTCAGCGTCGTTGCTGAGGAAATGAGTATTATCAAGGCGGCCAAACGGCTGGGCAGGGTCCAGTCGAATATCACGACCCGCATTCAGCAGCTGGAGCGGGAACTTGATGCTCAGCTATTTATCAGGGAAAACAAAAGGCTGCGGGTATCCGCACAGGGTAAGCAGTTTCTGGTTTATGCCAGAAAGCTGCTCAGTCTGGCAGAGGAGGCGCGCCAGTCATTACACCCGCAACATCCGAGCGGGGAGCTCTCGTTTGGTTCGATGGAATGCACTGCGGCAAGCAGACTTGCGGGGCCGCTGTTTGCGTTTAATAAAACGTGCCCTGACGTAAAAGTCAGACTGACCACATTGCCTACCAGACAACTAACGGAGAAGGTTCAGCAGTCCGAGCTGGACTGTGCCCTGGTTGCCCTGCCGATAAAACAGGGGCAAGAGACGAACTGCCCCGATAATCTGTGTTGCCTGCCGCTGTTTGAGGAAAACCTGGTGATGGTCTTGCCCGCCGGCATGCATCAGATAACGGACATCAATGAATTTCCAGACGCCAGGCTGGCAGCCTTTGGCAAGGGGTGCACTTACCGGGAAATTGCGGCCGCGACGTTTAATAAAATGGCCGGAGAGGGCACAAACGTTCAGATCCAGGAGGTCGGTTCCTACCATATGATGCTGGCCTGCGTCGCATCGGGCGGCTATATCTGTTTGTTACCTGAAAGCGTTCTGAGCCTGCTTCAGCTGCCCGAGGGGCTTAACGTGCTTACAGTCGGCACCGCTATTACGCAGCTGATTTGGCGAAAAGATATTGACTCTCCCGCCTTGAGTAACATGCGCCGTATATTGCTTGATACGTCTAATTTAACGCTCGGTCACGGATGATTTCACCAACCGGTGTTTGTTGCGTTTTAACGCGCGACCAGAAGGCCGGCGATAAGCAGCGAGGCGGCGGCGGCGGTTAATGAGAAATCAAAGGATCCGGAAACCGAATATAACATTCCGGCAATCAAGGGACCGGCAATTTGACCGATGCCGTAAACGGCCGTCATCGCGGCAATCATATTAAAGCTGACGATATGGGCAAGACGCTTCGCTTCCGGCAAGGCTATGGTCACCGTGCCCATGAACGTGAAGCCAACAAATAAGGCGCTGGCGAGACAAAAAACCAGCGAGTGGCTGAAAACCGGTAAAAACACCCCGACGGCCTGAACCCAGAGATTCATCATAAAGCTGTGGCGATAGCCATATTTCAGCACGAATTTATGCCAAATAAAGCAGGATGGCACCGCCGCGAGGCCAAATACGGCCCAGACTTGCACCGGATCAATTCCAGACAGCGATCCGGACAGGAACAGCGGAAGATAAGTGGCCGTGATGATATAACCGAACCCGGATAAGCCGTAGATAAACAGCAGCTTAATGGCTTTTTCCCGGGTGGCGGCATCCGGCGAAGACGATATCTGCTCCGGACGGCGGTAATCAATAAGAATGTCCGCAGGGCTGTTAAGCAGACGAAAAATCAGCACCAACAGAATACCTGAACTCAGCGCACAGAGACCCCAAATGACATGGCTCGATAACGCCAGCGCCTTACCAAAAGAGATCAATTCGGCTGAAATAAAAATACCCAGCCCCACGCCGGCATAAAGGAACGGCGCACCATGAGCATGCTTCATATGCTGCAACAGCCAGAGAGACGCGGAGATCAGCGTTACGGCACTGCAGACACCCGCCAAGCCCCTCACCGCTATAATCATTGCCGCTGACGGGATCCAGGCGAGGACCAGAAGGCATACCACTGTCGCCAGTACGGAGCCGATGCAAAGCACCCGTGCGTCCGCCGGTCGCGCTTTCGACAGGAGTAAGGCGCCTAGCAAATACCCCGCGTAATTCGCGGATGCCGCGAGGTTTCCTGCGCGCAAGGTCAGAAGATTTTCCTTTATCATCACAGGCAATATGCCCGTAAAGGCAAACCGTCCGTACCCCATCCCGATCACCAACACCACGCATCCCGCAAGAGAAAGCAATAGGGCTTTAGTTTCAGGGCGATAATGAGAAGCTGAAATCATGGGTCCTCCGCCGCGGGGAAGGTTGATGTTTTATGCCGCCATTTATCTCAAATAAAGAACTAAAATAAATTATCAATCCTATAATAAGATTTTATACATACTTCAAATCACATACAAGCGTCACGCCAGCCGGGTTTTGCTATCGTCAACGGGTTATCATCCGCGTTCCCGGAATACTCAACGCGAAGTTGGCGCCGAAGACCTGCGCCGGCGTCTGGAATCCGGCATGGCGGATATCGGCGAGCACCAATCTGGCTGCTTCAACGGCCGCCAATGGCGTATAGGTATAGCCATTAACCGTCTCGATTATCGCCAGATGGATATCGCCGTCGGCACCCGTGATTTCCACCACAGCGCGGGCCCGATGCGCGTCGCGCTCCTCTGGCGAAGGCCCTTCGGGCAAGAGGGATAAGTCACCTTCGGGGAAGGCCTCTCCGGTAACGTGAACGTACATCTCAATGTTGGGGATACCGGTTGAATGCCAGGCGGTGACCAGATCACCGAAAGACAGGGGTACACATGCCACCGCGCCCTCGCCAAAGTCAAAATACCCGGGTTGTGCGTTGATGTTGGTCAGCAGTGAACCGTTATGCCGGGTCAGCAGGCCCGCGCCGATAATTTCTCCCGCACTTACGGCCGATCCGCGTGACATAGGGCCGGCAACCTGCAGCGCTATTCTCAGTCTTCTGGGGTTATGGACCCGTTGTGCCAGAGTCACGGCAAGGCAATCCGTGGGCACCACATCCCATCCCACGCCGGGGAGCAGCATACTGCCGGCGGCATTGGCGTGGTCATGTAATGACTCCGCCAGCCGGTAAACGTTTATTTCAGCCGTGATGTCCAGATAATCAATACCGCGTTTTACGCAGGCTCTCATCAATGGTCCCGCGGTACGGGCAAAAGGTCCGGCGCAGTTCAGCACCACGCTGATACCCTCCAGATGGTGGTACAGCGCCTTACTGTCTGCCAAATCGAAGGCATAGGCGCTGACGTTCAGGCTTTTCGCCAGTTTATCCAGTTTGGCCTTATCCCTGCCGGCAATGACCAAATGAAGCCCGGCGGCGTTGGCCTGATGGGCAACCATGCGTCCCGTATAACCGGTGGCGCCGTAAATAAGTAAGGTTTTCATCATTAAATATTATATCCGCCGGCGACTTCGATTGACTGGGCATTGATCCAGCCGTTTTCATCAGAGATCAGGTTGGCAATGACCTGTCCTACATCGTCTGGTTCACCAACGCGCCCAAGAGCCGTTTGTGACGCCAGTAGCGCTTCAAATTCATCATTCAGTCCGCCCCCCAGGCCCGTACGAATGGCGCCCGGTGAAACCGAGTTGGCGCGGATGCGGCGCGCGCCGAATTCCTTGGCCATGTAGCGGGTCAGAACCTCAAGCCCGCCCTTGAACGCCGCATAAGGGGCCACGCCAACCGTCGCCACGCGTGTGGTTGCGCTGGTAACGTTGATAATATGTCCTCCAGCGGCCAGCAACGGCAAAAGCGCCTGCGTCAAAAAGAAAGGACCTTTAAGATGGACATTAAACAGACGGTCGAACTCATTTTCCGTCACGGTTTCGATAGGATTGAACAGGCCAAAGCCGGCGTTATTGACCAAAACATCCACGCTATTGCGCCCCCAGGTCTTCTGTAACAATACCTCGAGTGTTTTCTTGAATGCGGGGAATGTTGCTATATTTGAAACATCAAGCCTGAGCGCCGCGGCCGTACCGCCGGCGGCTTCAATATTCAAGACGACGTCTTGCGCGGCCGTAGCATGGTTATGGTAAGTGAGTACCACCCCCATCCCCCGCGCCGCGCATTGAACCGCCGTGCTTGCTCCGATGCCGCTGCTTCCACCCGTTACTAGAATCACTTTCATGGCGTTTCCTTTCTCTCCTGGTCCGCGAAGCCACCAGAGTAAAGGACACTCGGCATCGCGGCTTCCTCGTTCCTGCTCGATTCTTATCTGTTTCTGCTTTATGCTCGGGGCAACGAAGCCGCCAAGGATGAAAAACATGGAGCTGCAACCCCAGCTAGACGAACTATGCCGCCTTGCTGCACATGCCGGCCATTGGCGAACGGAAACGGGTATCCCGCGCGTGGCGATGGTCCAGGGAAAGATTCCGGCCTCGGCACTTGCCGCGGTCTATGAACCCATGATCAATCTGATCCTGCGGGGAAAAAAATCCAATCGGTAGAGCCTCTCCACCAACCGTGCAGACTGCAAGTGCTAACGTCAGTTGACAGGCATATTCCTCTTTATCGTAGGAGCTGTCCCTGCACTCATGGGCATTGTGTGGACCAATGTGTATCCTTCCAGCGATGTCCATGTGGTAG
>JAATGH010000245.1 GCA_015654745.1 Enterobacterales bacterium | reverse complement strand
TGGAGGAGCTGGGCTTTGAAGCCTTGTATCCCAACCGTTATCGCGTCATCAAGGAAGTGGTGAAGGCTGCGCGCGGTAATCGCAAAGAGATGATCCAGAAAATTCTGGTGGAAATCGAAGGGCGGCTGACCGAAGCGGGTATCCCCTGCCGCGTTAGTGGGCGGGAAAAGCATCTTTACTCGATTTATTGCAAAATGCACCTTAAAGAGCAGCGTTTTCATTCCATTATGGACATTTACGCCTTTAGTGTCATCGTGGGCGAAGTGGATACGTGCTATCGGGTGTTGGGCCAGATGCACAGTCTCTATAAACCGCGCCCGGGTCGGGTGAAGGACTATATTGCCATTCCCAAAGCCAATGGCTATCAATCCTTGCATACGTCAATGATTGGTCCCCATGGGGTGCCGGTGGAAGTGCAAATCCGCACCGAGGACATGGACCAAATGGCGGAGATGGGCGTCGCCGCGCATTGGGCTTATAAAGAGCAGGGTGAAACCGGCACCACCGCGCAAATCCGCGCCCAGCGCTGGATGCAAAGTCTGCTGGAGTTGCAGCAAAGCGCGGGCAGCTCATTCGAGTTTATCGAAAGCGTTAAATCCGATCTGTTCCCCGACGAGATTTATGTGTTTACCCCGGAGGGACGGATTGTCGAACTGCCGGCGGGCGCGACGCCGGTCGACTTCGCCTACGCCGTGCATACCGATATAGGGCACGCGTGCGTCGGCGCCCGAGTGGACCGGCAACCTTATCCATTGTCACAAGCCCTCACCAGCGGTCAAGCGGTTGAAATCATCACCGCGCCGGGCGCGCGGCCTAATGCCGCCTGGTTAAATTTCGTGGTCAGCTCTAAGGCGCGGGCCAAAATCAGGCAGATGCTTAAAAACCTCAAGCGTGACGATTCGGTCAATTTGGGGCGGCGGTTATTGAATCATGCCCTCGGCGGCAGCCGTAAACTGGCCGAAGTGCCGCCGGAGAACATGCAGCACGAGCTGGAACGGATGAAGCTGGGCACGCTGGACGATCTGCTGGCGGAAATTGGCCTGGGCAACGCCATGAGCGTGGTGATTGCGCGTAATCTACAGGGCGATCAATCCAATCTGACGCCACCCGGACCCGGCTTGAAACGGCTGCCGATCAAAGGGGCGGAAGGGGTATTGATTACTTTTGCCAAATGCTGCCGCCCGATTCCCGGCGATCCGATTATTGCCCATGTCAGCCCAGGCAAAGGATTGGTGGTGCATCATGAATCTTGCCGTAACATACGCGGCTATCAGAAAGAGCCGGAAAAATTCATGGCGGTGGAATGGGAACTGGATACCGAGCAGGAGTTTATCGCCGAGATCAAAGCCGATATGTTTAACCACCAAGGCGCGCTAGCCAACCTTACTGCGGCCATCAATGCCGCCGACTCCAATATACAAAGCCTGAACACCGAAGAGAAAGACGGGCGGGTTTATAGTGCGTTTATCCGCCTGACCGTACGCGATCGTGTCCATCTGGCCAATATTATGCGCAAAATTCGCGTTATGGCGGATGTGATACGCGTTACCCGTAACCGCAATTGACGTTTTACCCATGAAATGATGGACGGCCGTCTGCTGAACACCCTACCGTTAAGCTCCCTTTCCGGGGTCGGCCCGGCCCAATCAGCCCGCCTTGCTCGTCTTGGCTTGGAAAATCTGCAGGATCTGTTGCTTCATCTGCCTTCCCGTTACGAAGACCGCACCCGTCTTTACGCTATCAACGACGTCCTGCCCGGTATGTATGTCACCGTGCAGGGGGATGTTCTGAGCTGCGAGATCGGTTTTGGGCGGCGGCGCATGTTAACCTGCCGAATCCGCGATGAGACCGGGATGATCACCCTGCGATTTTTCAACTTCAATGCCGCCATGAAAAACAGCCTGGCCCCCGGTCGCCGGATCACCGCCTATGGTGAAATTCGCCGCGGCCAGTTGGGCGCCGAAATCATCCATCCCGAGTACCATGTGCTGGGCGAGCTCGACCAGGTGGCGCTCACGGCGTCGCTGACGCCGGTATATCCCACCACCGAGGGTATACGCCAGGCGACCTTGCGTAATTTGACCGATCAGGCGCTGAAACTGCTTGATACCCACCCCATAGCCGAATTGCTCCCCGCAGAGCTAAGCCGAGGACTTATCAGCCTGCCGGAGGCGTTGCGTACGTTGCATCGTCCTCCACCGACTATCTCTCTGGCCGATCTGGAACAGGGGAAACATCCGGCGCAGCGTCGCTTAATTCTGGAAGAGTTGCTGGCCCACAATCTCAGCATGCTGGCGGTGCGAGCCAGCGTTCGTAAGGATCTGGCCCTGGCGCTAACCGCCGGCCACCAGCTCAAACAGCAATTTTTGGCCTTGCTGCCGTTTGCTCCCACCGGGGCACAGCAACGAGTCACCGACGAGATTGAACGGGATTTGGCCCAACCCGTGCCGATGATGCGGTTAGTTCAGGGCGACGTTGGTTCGGGAAAAACCTTAGTGGCGGCATTGGCGGCGCTGCGCGCCATTGCCCAAGGCAAGCAAGTGGCGTTGATGGCGCCGACGGAATTACTGGCCGAGCAGCATGCGCAGACTTTCCGCGGTTGGTTTGAGCCGCTGGGCATTGAGGTGGGCTGGCTGGCGGGTAAACAAAAAGGCAAAGCGCGCATCGCGCAACAAGACGCTATCGCGGCGGGGAATGTGGCGATGGTGGTGGGAACTCATGCGATTTTTCAGGAACAGGTCTCGTTTGCCGGGCTGGCATTGGTGATTATTGACGAGCAGCATCGGTTTGGCGTGCACCAGCGACTGGCGTTGTGGGAAAAGGGGTTGGCGCAGGGTTTCCATCCGCATCAGCTGATTATGACCGCCACGCCCATTCCACGC
Source organism: Enterobacterales bacterium (assembly GCA_015654745.1). Taxonomy (GTDB): domain Bacteria; phylum Pseudomonadota; class Gammaproteobacteria; order Enterobacterales; family Enterobacteriaceae; genus Acerihabitans. The sequence continues at coordinate 6,965 of JAATGH010000245.1, read as the reverse complement.
ACGTTGGCCATGACCGCCTATGCCGATTTGGATACTTCGGTTATTGATGAGCTGCCGCCGGGTCGTATGCCGGTAACGACGGTGGCAATCCCGGATACCCGGCGTGCGGATATTATCCAGCGGGTTCGGCAAGCCTGCCTGCAGGAGCAGCGGCAGGCTTATTGGGTGTGTACATTGATTGATGAATCAGATCTGCTGGAAGCTCAAGCGGCGCAGGCGACCTGGGAAGATTTGTCGGCTGCGCTGCCGGAACTGCGTATTGGCTTGGTGCATGGTCGGATGAAGTCTCAGGAAAAGCAGTTGATCATGCAGGCGTTTAAAGCCGGTGAAGTGCATTTGCTGGTCGCGACTACGGTGATTGAAGTGGGCGTGGATGTGCCCAATGCCAGTTTGATGATTATCGAAAATCCTGAACGCCTGGGTTTGGCTCAGCTGCATCAACTGCGGGGGCGGGTGGGTCGCGGCGCGGTGGCCTCTCATTGCGTGTTGTTATATAAATCGCCATTGAGCAAGACCGCCCAGAGACGTTTACAGGTGCTACGGGATACTAATGATGGTTTTGTTATTGCGCAGCAGGATTTGGAGATTCGCGGTCCCGGGGAATTGTTGGGTACCCGGCAAACGGGTAATGCGGAATTCAAAGTAGCGGATCTTTTGCGCGACCAGGGGATGATCCCGGAAGTACAGCGGCTGGCGCGTCATATTCATGAGGCATATCCCGCATCGGCGGCGGCGTTGATCGCGCGCTGGATGCCGGAGCGTGCGCGTTATACTAATGCGTGAGGCGTGCTCTCCCTTGAACAGGCTTGCCGTTAGCTCGGTGTTGGCGGGCCTACCCTGCCAAGGGGCGTCGGCCGGCCACCAAATGGCCGCCTCAACCCCTACGGCAGGCTCTCCCTTGAACAGGCTTGCCGTTAGCTCGGCGTTGGCGGGAAAACGCCGCGGGGTTGACCTATATCAAGCGGTTGGGGTGGCGACGCGGAGCAATCGATTGCTTTTAATGTCAGGTTGATTAAAATGCCTGCTTTGCCGCCCAGGAAAGTTCTTTCACATGACCATGCCATCCTCAGTCGTTGATGACGCGCCAATTCCCGTTGCCAAAAGCGAGCTGATCTATCATCTTGATGATCGTCCGCCGTTGGCGGAGACGCTGTTTGCCGCCTGCCAGCATTTGCTGGCGATGTTTGTCGCGGTCATCACTCCCGGTTTGCTGATCTGCCAGGCGTTGGGGTTGCCGGCGCAGGATACGCAACACATCATCAGCATGTCGTTGTTTGCCTCCGGGTTGGCATCGATACTGCAGATCAAAACCTGGGGACCGATAGGTTCGGGTTTATTGTCGATTCAGGGTACCAGCTTTAACTTCGTTACACCGTTAATCATGGGTGGCCTGGCGCTAAAGAACGGTGGCGCCGATGTGCCCACGATGATGGCGGCCCTGTTTGGGACGTTGATGGTTGCCTCATGTACCGAGATTGCGTTGTCGCGTGTTTTGCATTTGGCGCGACGCATCATTACCCCTTTGGTCTCCGGTATCGTGGTGATGATTATCGGTATTTCGCTGATCCAGGTGGGGTTGACCTCCATCGGCGGCGGTTTTGCCGCCATGGGCGATCATAGTTTCGGCGCGCCGAAGAATTTGTTGCTAGCCGGCATCGTACTGGTCGTGATCATCCTGCTTAATCGTCAGCGTAACCCCTATTTGCGGGTCGCCTCGTTGGTGATCGCAATGGCGGTGGGGTATTTGGCCGCCTGGATGATGGGCATGTTGCCCGCCGTCGCTCCCGCGCCGGCGCAATCCTTGATTATGATACCAACGCCGCTGTATTACGGTTTGGGTTTCGATTGGGATCTACTCATCCCGTTGATGCTGGTGTTTATGGTCACCTCCCTGGAAACCATCGGGGATATTACCGCGACGTCCGATGTCTCGGAACAGCCGGTTCGTGGACCGGTCTATATGCGACGTCTGAAAGGCGGGGTTTTGGCCAATGGGTTAAACTCTATGCTTTCAGCCGTATTCAATACCTTTCCAAATTCCTGTTTCGGCCAGAACAATGGCGTGATCCAGCTGACCGGCGTCGCCAGCCGGTATGTGGGTTTTGTGGTATCGTTGATGCTGATAGCATTGGGTTTGTTCCCCGTGGTGAGCGGATTCGTGCAGCATATCCCCGAACCGGTTTTAGGCGGCGCGACCATCGTCATGTTCGGCACCATTGCCGCCTCGGGCGTACGCATTGTCTCACGGGAAAGGCTTAACCGGCGCGCCATTATGATTATCGCCTTGTCGTTGGCGGTGGGTTTGGGCGTGTCGCAGCAACCCTTGATTTTACAATTTGCGCCGCAGTGGTTAAAAACCTTGATGTCGTCGGGCATTGCCGCCGGCGGTATTACCGCTATTGTGCTGAACCTGCTGTTTCCGCCGGAGCATCAATAATACTGTTTTACCCTATAAACATCGAGTTGCAGGTGACATATCTGCAACCGGCGTGGTAATGGCGATAGGGTCATTTTATGCGGCCGCTGTATCAATACAGCGGCTTTTTTTTGTCGGAAACGTTTTGGCTATTGAGAAGCCTCGCTAATTACGGCATAAACACAGTAACCTTTATGACAGCTATGGATTTGTGCAATGAAATTTCTTGGGAAATTTTTATTATCAATCTTGTTGATAGTGCTATTGATAATTGTCCTGATCTACGTGTTGTTGCAAACATCCTGGGGTGCGGGCTGGATAAGCCGGCAGGTTACCCAGCACAGCGCTTACCAACTGTCATTGGAAAAAATCGTTCATAGCTGGTCCGATCCCAGCGAAGTGTATTTCGACAACATCACGTTCGGCCAAAAAGAACGGGCGCCTATTTTAGTCGCCAAGCGGCTGGTGGCGGGCTTTAGCGTACGCCAGCTTAGCGAACCCTATCATTTCGACCGTATCCAGATGCAGGACGGCACCCTGAATCTTGACCCGGCGTCGCTGGCGTTCCCTTTGGAAGCGGATGTCCTGCAGTTGAACGGTATGGCAATCAAGTCGCCTTATGGCGGCTGGGAGCTAAACGGACAAAACGTCAATGCCGGCGTGACGCCATGGAAACCGCAAATCGGCTTTCCGCTGGGGCGTAATTCCCGTTTTCAAATCAGCGCCCGTTCGCTAACTCTTAACGGCATTCCGGCGGCAAATGTGCTGGTGCAAGGTGAGATAAATAATAATCAGCTTCGCTTGGACAATCTGGGCGCGGATGTTTCGCGCGGGGAATTAACCGGTAATGCCCGGCGTGACGAGGATGGCGGCTGGCAGGTGGATAATCTGCGATTGAGCAATGTGCGTATGCAGACCGAGCAAAGTCTCGATGAGTTTTTGCAGCAACTGTCCGAAGTGCCCAAAATCACCATCCATCGTTTCGATTTAATCGATGCGCGGATGGAGGGGCGTAACTGGGCGTTTAGCGATTTGGATTTAACCTTGCGTAATATTACGTTTCAGGATGGCGATTGGTCGTCCGATGACGGCACCCTCTCGTTTAATGCCAGCGATTTGATTAACGGCTCGGTGCATTTGAACGATCCGATCGCCAATCTGACTTTCTCGGCCCAGGGGATTGATATTCGCCAGTTTAGCGGGCGCTGGCAGGGTGGATTGATGCGTACATCCGGACGCTGGCTGCGTGCCGACCAGCGGCTGGAATTGGATGAGTTCATGGTGGCCGGTCTCGAATATAGCTTACCGGAGCATTGGCTTACCGACTGGCAACAGCCCTTGCCGGACTGGTTATCGGGGGTGGTGGTGGATAAATTCACCGCCAACCGTAATTTGCTTATCGATATCAACCCGGCATTCCCATTCCAGATTACCGCCCTGGATGGTGCCGGTAGGCAGCTGGTTTTGGCCAAAGATCATCAATGGGGCATCTGGTCGGGCAGCCTGAATCTTAACGGCAGCGACGCCACCTTTAATAAAATTGATGTCCGCCGTCCATCGCTGGCGCTAAGCGCCGATCAGGGCAAAATTGCGGTTACCGAACTCAGCGCGTTTGCCGGGGAAGGGCTGCTTGAGGCCACCGCGATAATCAGCCAGCAGGCTAACCGCGCCTTTTCCCTCAGTCTGAACGGACGCGCCGTCCCTTTGAATGTGCTGGAGCATTGGGGGTGGCCCGCCATCCCGCTCGGCGGCAATGGCAATCTGCAGTTAACCCTGACCGGCGGCCTGCCGGCGGGCTCGCCCTTTAAACCCACGCTAAACGGCAAGCTGCATGCTTTAAACGCCGAAGGCAAGACGGTAACGCAAACCATGACGCAGGGCGCCCTGGTGGCGGATACGCCGCAATAGCGGCCATATGGGCTGGAAGGCGCAGGGGCGCTGCCGGCGGGTCGTTGAGCCTCTGGAGCGCTGCGCCTAATCCACCAGCGAGCCGCCGCTCTCCAGCGGCCTATCGGGGGCGGGGGGAAGGACAAGATAGACCCCTTTAAAAATGGCGCCTTTGGACTCATTGCCGGTCAGTTCCACCTCAAGGCGCACCCGGGCCTTGCGCCCTCGCGCCAGGCGATCCAGATCCCCACTGACGGAACCTAAGTCCGCCACGGCGGAAGGACGTCCGGTGACCGCGCCGGCATAACGAATATGCGCATCGGCCAAGATAATGGTGCCGCCCAGTTGACGCTCCCTGAGCAGCAACCATATCAACCCCCAGCCGGTTAACGTCGCCAGAGAAAACAGGCTACCGGCAAATAGGGTATGGTGCGGATTTTGATTGCCGGTTTCCGGCATGGTGGTAATAAATTTTTGGCCGGTATATTGCGTAATACGCACCCCCATTTTTTCACTCAGCGGGATGTGCTGGTGCCAAGCCTGTTGCAATTGACCGCACCAATCCGGCCGGTGCAAAATATCATCCAGGGTCACGATAGGTTTGATCATTAAAAAATGGCGAATCGGCGTGGTGGACGGCACGGTGATTTCGCCCTGATTAACAAATCCCAGCTTGGCAAAGAACTCGACCGCATCCTCGCGGGCGCTACACACCACGCGTTTCACACCCTCTTGACGCGCCACGGACTCAAGGGTCATCGCCACCAGGGTGCCCAGGCCTTTGCCACGCTGCTGGGGATGGACCGCCAGGAACCGGATAGAGGCCTCGTTATCCGCATTAACATAGAGTCGGCCGATAGCGACCGGCTTACCATCCTCATCCACCACCATCTGGTGATGCGCCATGGCATCATAAGCGTCCCGCTCCGACCCTTGCGGCTGATGCAACGGTTTGCGTAGCATTTCCCAGCGGAACTGATAGTAGTCGTTTTTTTCGTTATCGGTCTGTGGGACGCGCAAATGATACATGCCTACCCTCTCTTTAAGGTCGTTACCCTTTACACCTGGAGCCAAAAAGTCACCGGACCGTCATTGACCAGTGCAACCTGCATATCCGCCGCAAACCTGCCCGTTTCAGTCCCGATATCCGCCCGGCGGCAACAATCAGTAAAATAGTGATAAAGCCGTTCAGCTTCCGCCGGCGCCGCGCCGAGCGAGAAGCCGGGCCGAAGCCCCTTATCCGTCTGCGCCGCCAGCGTGAACTGTGAAACGACCAGCACCTCACCGCCGCACTGGCGGACGTTCAAATTCATTTTGCCATGCTCGTCGCTAAAGATGCGGTAACTGAGCACACGTTCGCACAATTTTGCGGCCGCCGGCTCATCATCCCCACGCTCCACGCCGAGCAGGATCAATAAACCGGGGCCGATTGCGCCGACCACATCGCCCTTTATGGTGACAGATGCATTCAGCACGCGTTGGATCAAGGCAATCATCGGCGAAGCTCCTGTTCTTGCGCCAAGGCACGAAATTCAGTCATTGAGGCGGTGATTTCCGCACCGAGCAATACAATGCACCAACTCCAGTACACCCACAGGAAGAGTATCGGTATAACCGCCAGTACCCCGTAAATCAGCTGATAGGAGGGGAAGGTGGTAACATAAAGGCCAAAGGCCTTTTTGCCCAGTTCGAACAATACGCCCGCCACCAGCGCGCCGATTAAGGCATCTCGGGTGGGCACCCGTACCGTGGGCACTACGCAATACAATAACCAGAATGAGGTACAGGAAAGCAACAGCGGAAAAATGCGCAGCACCAGGGTGATCAACGTTGTCGTACCGCTATTGTTCAACCATGCCAAGGATATCAGATATGAGCTTATGACCATGCTGGCGCCGGTCAGGATCGGTCCCAGCGTCAAAATCATCCAATACACCGCGAACGAGAATATAATCGGGCGTTTCTTTTTACTGCGCCAGATGCTGTTAAGCACCGTGTCCACCGAATAAATCAACAACAACGCCGTGACGATCAGCCCGCACGTACCCACCGCCGTCATCTTGCTGGTGTTGAGCATAAACTGCTCAAGGTAGCGCTGGATAACATTTCCCGTTGCCGGCATAAAATTATTAAAGATAAAGCTTTTCAATTGTTCGCTGGCATCGGAAAACACCGGAAAAGCGGCAATCAAGGCGAACACCACCGTAATCAGCGGCACCAGGGACAAGAGAGAAACATAGGCCAGATGGCCGGCCAACACGGTTAGGCCATCATGGTCCGAACGGTGGTACAAAAATTTGCAGAAGGCATAAAAGCCGGTCATTTTTTTCAGAGTAAAACCTTTCATCGCCTCCTCCCCGTTTTTTTGCGTCAATTAGGCAAAATAGGCGGGTATGACGGTTGAATCGGTAACATGAATCGCCGGAAGTCCGATTTTTTGCGCCGCGGCGATATTCTGTTCATTATCGTCAAAAAACAACGCATCCGCCGCGCCTACGCCCTCCTGCTCCAGGACATATCGATAGATGGCGGGATCGGGTTTACGCATACTAAGATCTTGGGAAAGATAGAGTTTGTCGACGTTTTGTTGTATTTCAGGGTACTGGCTGGGCCAATAGTCACAGTGCAAACGGTTGGTATTGGACAGAATGACCACCCGATT
>JAATGH010000302.1 GCA_015654745.1 Enterobacterales bacterium | reverse complement strand
TTGAAATAAGATTCCAATGTGTGCTAAATTTCGGATTTAGTATTTTTAGGCATTGAGATTAAATAAAAAACAAAAAGAAAAAATAAAAAAAAAATATCCGTCGCGAGATTTCGTCCGACCACGACAGCAGCGTGATGTTCTGAAGATGTTCTTCAACATCGGTAACTTTATTTGCATCAAACAATTTATGGTTACAACTAACATCTTATGATTGCAACTAACATATTCCGCACTCTATGATACAGAGCGGACTTCGGAGCTGTTTTGCGAACTGGTCAACCGTTGGAAACGACTTGGCGGCTGGCCGGTACCGCCCTTGCCAACGGCCAATAACGATAACACCCAGTAGCTTTCACGCATCGGTCACGTAGATGTGCTCCGATGGCTCTATAAGCCATCGGAGTCCACGCCGGCCAGCACGCCCTCCTCATGCATGAAGGCGGGGTAATGGTTTGCCGACTCAGGGCGGGTGTCGGTTTTCACGGCAATGGCCACATCAACCTCAGCCCGCGGGTGGAACCTGCGGTTCAGATTGTGCGTTGTATTTAACCGCGGTCTCTTTGATCAGCGGCTGCAGTTCCCCATGCTGGTACATTTCGACGATAATATCGCAGCCGCCAACCAGCTCGCCATCCACCCAAAGCTGGGGAAAGGTGGGCCAATCGGCGTATTTTGGCAGCTCGGCGCGTATATCCGGATTAGTGAGAACGTCCACGTACGCGAACGGCTCACCACAGGCAGAAAGCGCTTGTACCGCCTGAGCGGAAAAACCGCAGCCTGGAAATTTAGGCGAGCCTTTCATATAAAGAAGGATCGGGTTCTTAGCAATCTGCTGCTGGATTTTTTCAATTGTCGTCGTCATTGTCTCGCTTCCTCAAGCCAGTAATCGGCTTTATATACACTTGGCGGATTACACTTATATCCTATGGATTTTGCGCTGCAGGCCGGCGGCAAGGGGTGGACCTTGTACTTACCTGCGCATGGGATTCGAATGACGAACCCAGCCCGCACTCCCGCAGTTTAAAATGTAACGGATATAGCGACCCTATTCTAGCGACTCGCGGGTACAGAGATAAATGATTTTTTTGCCCTGTTAGCATTTTCGCAACACATTTCACCACAGGATCCACCTGTACAGTGAACGCCATGTTATTACTTTAGCGTTTTTGTTGCGGGTACAAAGTACAAAATGGGCTTTCACTACGCGGTCCAACGCCCTGGAATCGGTGAATTAACCGCCGCACAGCGCTGTAAAATTCAACAATTTCGAGTTTATTCACGTTTATATACAATAAGGAGACAATTACAGATGCATTAAAGGATTAAATAGCTTAAATTCCTGTGAGGTGTTGTTAACCCCCTCCAATGGGCCACATAAGGATAGCGTTTCTCATGCGTTTATGCTTTACGCTTTTTGTGTTGCTTTTTACCCAGTTGTTTTTCAATTTGGCGCATGCCGCTCCCAATGCGGGTGTCAATGCGGACCAACGGAAATCCCAGGCGACCGCGGCCAAAACCGGCGACAGACGTAAGCGCAAACCGGTCAAAATTGCCAAGAAAAGTAAAATCCCCGTAGCTGAAAAAGTCAGCGTGCATAAAGTCAGCGCGCCGAAGGCCAGCGTTAAAAAAACCGATCTGCGCGGGACTAAAAACGAGAAAGTGCTGGAACCGGCAAAATTCCATGGTAAAAAAACCATCACCCCTCCGGCCGGCAAAAAAATAGCCAAATTTACTCCCCCGAAAAAAGGCTATAAGAAAGGTTATGGCCGGCATCGGCTCAACGATCGGGCGACGGCAGCGCTCGTTTCCGACCAGCCGATAAAAATGAGCGATAACCATAAAAAACGGTATCAGCACGCCAAGCTTACCGCCATGAACAAATTACTGTCCCAGATGGGGAAACCCTATCGCTGGGGCGGCATGTCCCCCAACACCGGGTTTGACTGCAGCGGGCTGATTTATTACGCCTATAAAGATGTGGTGCGCATACATATGCCCCGCACCGCCAACGAAATGTATCATTTGCGCGATGCCGCTCCGGTGAAAAAAGGCGAACTGGAGAGCGGGGATCTGGTTTTTTTCCATATATCCAATCGCGGCGCGGCCGATCATGTCGGCGTTTATCTGGGCAATGGCCGGTTTATTCAGTCTCCGCGGACCGGAAGTGACATTCGCATAAGCTATTTGAATGAAGACTATTGGCAAGATCACTATGTGGGTGCTCGGCGCGTGGTCACGCCCAAAAATATCCGGTAACTCGGAGATGATCGATGCCCACACGTGCAAAAAGGAGCCATGGCTCCTTTTTTTTATTTACACGTTGGGTCAGTTCATAACGGCGGTAAAGCTAAATGCAATGATAACCAATAGTGAAAATACCGTGGTGACTAAAGACATTTTGAAATCGCTATCCATGGTGGGTCCTTAAAATTGCTAGACTATCAGCCGCGTCGTCACTCCGGCCCCTGACGCGTGAAGGCATGACGGCTCGGGGAACGGGCACTAAGGACTATGGCGACGCCACGGTTAATGGCGGGACACATCCGAAAGTGATTTTGGCATATTTATGGCCAAAATGCTCGCCTCTCTGGAGTCCGAGACAACATTTAACGCTTTAACTTTGTCGTCGGATCAAGGAAAATTACCGGTTATTTCTAATAGCGTCGTAAAGTGCTTGCGCCTTCGACAGACATTCATTCAGGGCGTCCAGGAGTATTAAGGCATGGCAACCATCAAAGATGTGGCGAAACGCGCTAACGTATCAACGACTACCGTATCTCACGTCATCAATAAAACCCGTTTTGTCGCGGAGGAAACGAAGATTGCCGTGTTGGACGCCATCAAACACCTGCATTATTCCCCCAGCGCCGTGGCGCGAAGCCTAAAGGTCAACCGCACAAAATCCATTGGCCTGTTGGCCAGTACCAGTGAAGCGCCCTACTTTGCCGAAATTATCGAAGCGATAGAACACCAGTGTTTTGCTCGCGGCTATACTCTGATTTTATGCAACTCGCATAACGATTTAGAGAAGCAGCGCGCCTACCTGGCCATGCTGGCGCAAAAACGCATCGACGGACTGCTGGTGATGTGCGCGGAGTACCCGGAAGCGCTCTTGGATATGCTGGAGGAGTATCGGCATATTCCCATGGTTGTGATGGATTGGGGCGAAGCACGTCGTGACTTTACCGATACCATCATCGATAACGCCTTTGCCGGCGGTTATCTGGCCACCCAGTATTTGCTGAAACGAGGCCATCGCGCCATCGGCGCCATACCCGGCCAGCTGGCGCGCAATACCGGCGGTGGAAGACACCGCGGTTATCTCCATGCATTGGAGCAGGCCGGGATCGCGGTTGACCCGCGCTGGGTAGTGCAAGGCGATTTCGAGCCTGAATCGGGTTATCGGGCGATGAAACAGATTCTGTCGCAGTCAGAGCGACCCACCGCCGTATTCTGCGGCGGGGATATCATGGCGATGGGCGCCTTATGCGCCATCAACGAGCTAGGGCTGAACGTACCGGAAGATATTTCGATCATCGGCTATGATAATGTGCGCAATTCGTGCTTCTTTTCCCCCGCGTTAACCACTGTTCATCAGCCGAAGCAAGAGCTGGGAGAGGCCGCGTTGACCATGCTGCTGGATCGCATTACCAGTAAAAGAGAAGATGCCAAAAGCATTGAAGTCCATCCCCAACTTATTGAGCGACGCTCGGTTGCGGATGGTCCCTATCTGGCCTGATGCTGTACTATCCCCCGCGGCGTCTGCTGTTAGCCGGGCGCCGGCCCGCTAGCCGGCGGGCCGCCGATCGCGGCATTGTTCCTCGAAACAACATGTTGCGCGCCTCCGTTCCGCCCTCTACGTAATAGTTCAGGAAAGAAATCATTAAGTTACCTCACCAAATACATTGCAGTGTTTCCTATTGTCTAAAGCCAAATGCAGGCTTATACTCAATATCGTTAACAATTATAACGAGTTGTCTAATAACTTTTATTGCAAGAATGTCGTGTTTACAGCATGACATCACCCTTTTTATAAAGTACCCGACTATTAAGCAGTCTTAGGTTTACTTTATATTCCTCTGTTGATGGTGGTATTTCTGACACCACGGAAAACCGTGGATTCTTATAAAAGCCCGCAGGCATCAGCTAAGCTAATCCT
>JAATGH010000304.1 GCA_015654745.1 Enterobacterales bacterium | reverse complement strand
AAGGAACCTTGATGGCTGGCAGGTCCGCCGCGGTATTTCCCTTGAGCTGGCGCTTGGTTGATCCCTTGTGGTGCAACGCCACCCCCCGGGATCCTCGATATTCGAGGCAAGAATGCGCTTCCCGCGGATAATCGCAGGGCAACCCCGCGCCGCCGTTCAGGCACAGCACGACCTCGGCGCCGGTGCCGAATGCATAGGCCGCCACCTGATAACCGTCTATCCCAATGTTACGCTGCCTGTCGGGCGTGATGTCATGCCACATTTTTCCCCCTATGCCGGCGGCCTGGTTTACGCCGCCGTGGTGATATCATTACGCTACGCATAAGCCGTTAGGCTGAACAGTTAGTAAAAATGCTAGGTTTCTCTGGCCATCGGCCTTTTGCCATGTCCATGGCACCTAACTTGCATATCTGTTCAGGTAACCGGGAAGGTTTGCAGGATTCATGCCCGTCACGTTTTAGTGTGATTTTGAATGAGGTGAGCCAATGAGCATCGTCATTAACCGAACCAAGCAGCAGCCATCGCTGGATAACGGTCTTGATCACGTCTTTGCCGCATTATTCGAGCAAAGCGCCCGATTAGGCATGGAGGCGCTCATTTATGATTACACGCCGGTGCCGCGTTCGCTGGAGGGGGAATTGATTACACCATCGGTACTGCGCATGAGCAATGTGCCGACGGATATGCGCAAATTATGGACCGAACACGGTTATTACCAGGTGGACCCGGTGCAACTCTATGCCCTGGATGCCTGCGCGCCCTTTGTTTGGTCCTACCAACGACCGGATCAAACCCTGCTTAGGGATATTATCGGCGAACGCCACCAGCCGGTGACTCACTATATGCGCGATAATAATATGCCCTGCGGCGCTACCGTTCCCCTGCATCTGCCGCGGGGTGGATTTGTCACCGTCACCGGTATTGTCAGCCAGATCGGCCACGAACGTGACCTCGGCCAGGCCCTGGCGGAACTCAGCCTGTTGGCTCACCGGTTCCAGGAACGCATTTATCCGCTGTTCGAACCGCAAATGCTGGCCTGCCAGTACGTGCGGCTCAGTAAGCGGGAACGCGAGTGCCTGAGCTGGTCGGCTGAAGGGCTAACGGCTAAGGAGATTGCGCGCAAACTGTCGCGCTCCGTCGCCACCGTGACGCTTCATCTGAATTCAGCGGCCCGCAAGCTAGGCGCCAGCAACCGTGTCCAGGCGGTGGTCCGCGCCATGCATTATCGACTGCTGGACAGCTGATCACGCGGGCCCGCCCCGGCCGCCGTTGCGAACGGCCAGGGGATGCCGGCGCAAAACCTAGCAATTCTCCTAGCTATCCGGCGCCGCCGACGCGTTTTACCCTAGGTCATCACAGACCGGGAGGTAAACAAGCATGTACAACATCACAGAAGGCTATGCGTCATTTCGCCATTACCAAACCTGGTATCGTATTTGCGGGGATCTGCATAATGGCCAGACGCCATTGGTCGTGGCCCACGGCGGACCGGGTTGTACCCATGATTATGTCGATGCCTTCCGCGATATCGCCCTTAGCGGGCGCGCCGTGATCCACTATGATCAGTTAGGCAACGGCCGGTCCACTCATCTGCCGGAACAACCGGCTGAATTTTGGCAGGTTGCGCTGTTTTTGGCGGAATTGGACAATCTGCTGACGCATTTGGGGATTGCGGATAACTATGCGCTGCTGGGGCAGTCGTGGGGGGGCATGCTGACCGCGGAACACGCCGTGCGCCGGCCCGCCGGCCTGCAGGCGATCGTCATCGCCAACTCGCCGGCGTCCATGGCCTTGTGGTTGGCGGCCGCGGCCCGTCTGCGCGCCGAACTGCCCGCGGAAGCACAGGCGTCCTTGCTGGAGCATGAGGCCGCAGGCACGCTGGAAAGCGCAGCCTATCGCCAGGCCACCCAGGTATTTTACCAGCGCCATGTTTGCCGATTATCACCCTGGCCGGAAGAGGTCAAGCGCACCTTTGCGGCAATGGAGACCGATCCCACCGTGTACCACGCCATGAACGGACCGACGGAATTCCATGTGATCGGCACCCTGAAATCCTGGAGTATCATCGATCGATTATCCCTGATCCAGGTGCCAACACTGTTACTATCCGGGCGCTATGACGAAGCGGCGCCGGAGGTGGTGCAACCTTTCATGGATCATATTAACGGCGCGCAATGGGTTATATTCGAACACTCTAGCCATATGCCCCATGTTGAAGAACGTCCGGCGTGCATGGCGGCGGTAGCGGGCTTTTTGAATCGGCATGACCCGATCATTTGACTCACCAGGACCACCCGCCGACGCGGGCAAAACCGCCGAATCGTTTAACGGCCCACCGCCGGCTCGCTCCGGCATTGTACCGTTTCGCCCCGGCCCTTGCAGGCGAGGGACAACGAGGATGGCTGGACGTTACGCCGCGTCGATATAACGATTTCGCTGCGAGTCTGCCAAGATTTACCCTCATCTCCGCACCAAAAGCGCTGCACCGGCATCGGATCCTGATGAGTATTGAGGATCACTATCTCGCCACTCTGGATATTTTTCCACAGCGCGGCGCGTAAACTCGCGCCGGGGCCTACGACTCCCAGCGCGACCGAGTACCAATGCGCGGTGGTCACTTGACAGTCCAACGCCGCCTCGCCAATATTGCGGATCGCCACGGTAAACGGCACCAAGCCTGCGTTTCCCCGCGGAGTGGGTATATGCTGCGAGGCGCAAATTGCGGTGGTGAAAAACCACAAACCGGACAATACTAACCGCTTTGATTTCATCTCTCTCTCCATTCGGCTAACCGGAGCAAACAGCCCATAGGTTATTCGCCGCAATGTTAATAGCATGCTTGTTCGAGGAAAGAAAACAATGTTCACGAGTTGGTTTAAACATGCGGCAGTCTTGTCGATGGCATCGCTGCTGTGTTCTGCCGCATACGCCGCGCAAATCAAGTCAATCGCGATAATGACGCCCGAACCGGGAACCGATTTCGGCTGGAACCAGCAGGGCATTAACGCCGCCAAGGCCGCGGGCGCCAAGGAAGGCGTCAAGGTCATGGTGGCCGATAATCTGGGTTATGGCGATATCCGCCCCACGGCACGGGATCTGGCGGACGATGGCGCGCAGTTGATCATCGCCCATGCCAGCGGCTATAACCAGTCCGCACCGGAAATCGGCGCTCAAACCAACGTGGCGGTGGCCATCACCGACAGCCCGTCATCGTTAGCCGCCGGGAAGGTGGCGGATTATACGGTAAGCGGCCAGGAAGGGGCCTATCTGGCCGGTACCTTGGCGGCGAAGATGAGCCGCAGCGGCACCATCGGCATTGTCGTGTCCGGCGAACCGCCGGCTTGGAATGCGCAATCCTCCGCCTTTATCCGCGGTGCGCGGGCGGCCAAGCCAGACATTAACATCCATTACGCGGTGATTGGCCCGGCGGCATACAGCGACGCGGCCGGCGGCAAACGGGTTACCGCCTCGGTTATCGCCGCCGGCGCGGATATTATTTTCGGCCAAGGCAATGGTTCGAGTTTCGGCATGCTGCAGGCAGTGGAAACCACACCCGCGCCGGACGGGGGCAAAGTCTATTTTATTGATGTGATCGGCGACAAATCCCCCATTGATAAAGGCAATCTGCTCAGTTCGGTATTATGGAACCTGACGCCGGTATACACCGCCATGATTGAAGATCTGAAACATGATAACTTCGGCAGCCATAATTATAAAACCTCGCTGGCGGACGGTTCGATCAGCCTACTGAAAACATCCCATATTCCGGATGCGGTTTGGCAAGAAGTGAACGGGGTCCGTGACGAGATCATCAACGGTAAAATCGTGGTGTCGGCGGATTACGACGCGAAAGCCCTGCATACGCTGTTGGCCGCCGCCGGCAAATAAACGGGCCGCTTTGGCCGGCGAGTGATAATTTACGCGCCGGTTAACCCGATTGAGAGAAAAATGAGCCAGAACCTGTCCGCTTTGAAGACCCCAGTCATCACGTTATCCCAGGTCACCAAGCGTTACCCCGGCATTATTGCCAATAACCGGATTGACTTGACGTTATGGCCAGGTGAAGTGCACGTGCTGCTGGGGGAAAATGGCGCGGGAAAATCAACGCTGGTCGCGATGCTTTCGGGGTTACAACAACCGGATGAGGGACATATCGCCGTTGACGGGCGCATTCAATCGCTCGGCTCGCCGCGTCGCGCGCATGCCGTGGGTATCGGCACGGTATTTCAACATACCATGATGGTACCCGGGTTGAGCGTAGTCGATAACATTGCCCTTGGGGATACCTGGTGGCGGCGCCCGGACCGCCGTCGCTACGCCGCGCGGATTAATGACCTGGCGCGTGATATCGGCGTCGCCGTCAATCCGTTTGCCCGTGCGGGTTCTCTTTCGTTGGGGGAACTACAGCAGGCGGAAATTGTCCGCACGCTCCTGCGCGGCGGTCGGGTTCTCATCCTCGACGAGGCCACCGCCATGCTAACCCCTGATAATGCCCAAGAACTGGGACAATTAATGCGCCGGCTCGTGGCCCAGGGACTGACCGTGGTCTTCATTACCCATAAGCTCAACGAAGCGCTGGATTGGGGCGATCGGATTTCAGTGTTACGCCGCGGATGTAAGGTGGGAGAAATTACGCCACAGCGGCTTGGCACCCTGTCGCGCCGGCAGGCCACGGGAGAAATAGTGGAAATGATGTTTGATCTCGCCGTACCGACCGCCAACCGGGCGATAGCCACGTCGGCGCTTGGCAAAAAAATTCTCGGCGAACCGGTGCTTGAAGCGCGGGATCTGGACGTCGCCGACGCGGTAATGCCGCTCAAGGGCATTGAGCTTGGGGTCCGGGCCGGGGAAATCGTCGGAATTGCCGGTATTGACGGTAATGGACAAAAGCAATTGGCGGAAGTGCTGGCCGGCCAGCGGCCCCTGGCCGGCGGTCAGATCCTGCTGGCAGGCGAACCCATTGAACATTGGAGCATCGGCCAGCGGCGCCGGCGTGGTTTGCGTTACGTCACCGACGATCGGATAGGCGAAGGGACGGTGGCCACGTTTCCAATCGCCACCAACCTGCTGTTAAAGCAGATTGGGGATGCGCCTTACTGGCGTCGAGGCTTCTTGCAAGCTCAACAAATCGCCCGCCACGCGCGCGATCGCATCAAGGAATACGATATCCGGACACCGCAACTCGATACGCCGATCGGCACGCTATCCGGCGGAAATATCCAGAAAGCCTTATTGGCGCGCGAACTTGGCGGCCAAGCGCAAGCCGTTATTTTCGCTAAACCCACCCACGGATTGGATGTGCAAAATAGTCAGTCCATTCGCGATCGGATTCGGCGGGCGGCACAATCGGGAGTAGCCGTTCTGCTGATCTCCACTGACCTGGAAGAACTGCTGGAGCTCGCGGACCGAATCGCGGTCATGTCCCAGGGCAGACTCGTCGGTAACGTCGACAATGATGCCCTGGCGCGTGGTCGCATTGGCGCCATGATGAGCGGGACCGCGCCATGAGGCACCCAACCGGTCCTCTTACGGCGCCCGGCAGGATTTCGGCGTTGACCCGATATTGGCTAATCGGCGCCGTACTATCCATTGTGCCAGTGCTTATCGCCCTAGCCATCGCCGGCGCGCTGTTGCTCATCATGGGCGTCAGCCCACTAGAATACTACGGCTACGTAGTGCAAAAGGGGCTAATGACGCCTTCCGGCCTGCAGGCCACGCTGACCCGCATGGGCCCGTTATTGTTGATTGGCGCCAGCCTGATCGTAGCGTTTCGCGCCGGACTATGGAATCTTGGCGGCGACGGCCAGTTTTTACTGGGAGGGGTGATTGCCGCGGCCGTTGCAGCGCCGCTTGACCACCTCGGCGCCCCCGTCTGGTTAACCTGGTGCGCGGCGTTGGCGGCGGGCGGGGTCGTAGGCGGCATTTGGGCCATACTGCCGGCCATACTCAAGGCCTGGCAGCATATCAACGAGATCATCACTACCTTAATGATGTCCTTTATCGGTATTTCGCTATCCAATATTCTGGTCAAGGTAGTGTTCACCGATCCCGCCACCACGGTACCCGAAACGCGGACCCTGCCCTACGCGCACCGGTTGCCGCCACTGTTCGGCACCCATATTTCCAGCGGGTTGGTTATCGGTCTGGTGGCCATCATTGCGGTGCATGTGATGATGACGCGCACCGCATGGGGGCTAAAATTACGCACCGTGGGCGCCAATCCGCACGCGGCGCTACATGCGGGACTTCCGGTCGCCGGGCTGACCATTGCGGTTTTTGCCCTGTCGGCGTCTCTTGCCGGGCTAGCGGGCGCGGTGGAGGTGCTTGGCATTGAAGGTAATGTGCGCGCCGATTGGAATCCGGCCTACAGTTTGCTCGTGGTGCCACTGGTATTTCTGGCGCGCTTTAACGGGTTTGGCACCGTCGCTTTTGTGTTTGTTTTTTCGGTGCTGTCAATTGGCAGTGAAAGTGCGGCGCGCCGGATAGGCGTACCCAATCATTTTACGCTGATGACGGTGGCGATTTTACTTATTGTGCTTGGCCTGACGGAAAAGGTTGAGCAATGGCGACGCCGGCGGGTCTCGTCTGGATTGGACTAGGAGTAACTGATGGATTTGCTAACGTCTGGATTTCTATCCTCATTGCTGCAAGGGGCGATCGTCGCCGCCGTGCCGCTGTTGTTGACCGGATTGGGGGAGCAACTGTCGGAAAAGACCGGCGTCCTGAACATCGGGCTGGAAGGCATGATGCTGGCCGGCGCGTACATGGGATTTTATATCGCCTGGCAAAGCCATTCCATGGGACTGGGACTGCTGGGTGGGGCCGCGGGCGGCGTAATGGTCGCCATGCTAATGGCCGGTTTATGCGTGTGGCTGGGCCTTAACCAGATTGTGATCGGCATTGCGCTAACCCTTGGCGCCGAGGGCGCGACCGCCTTATTGCATTATCTGCAGTTCAGCCGCACATATCCCCGTCTTGGCAGCGTGGAAACCCTGGCGCTGCCGCTGTTATCGCGAATTCCGTTTATCGGGCGGATCCTGTTCAGTCAACCCGTGGTGGTCTATGCGGCGATTGGCTGCGTGGCGCTCCTGGCATGGGTCTACCGTCACACCAATCTTGGCCTTTCCCTGCTCGCCGCAGGGGATCGGCCCGCCGCCCTCGACGCCGCCGGGGTAAATGTATTATGGACACGGACAATGGCGGTACTGGTCACCGGTGCGTTGGCGGGATTGGGGGGTGCCTATATGTCACAAATCGGCGCCGGCATTTTTGTTCCCTATATGACCCAGGGAAATGGATTTATCGGTATCGTCCTGGCCATGTTGGCCAGGGGCAAACCCTTATGGGTGCTGGGCGGGGCACTGCTGTTCGGCGTGTGTTTATCGCTGACCACCGCGCTACAGGTCGTGGGCGTGGCGGTACCTACCGACGTGATCCAAATGCTGCCGTTTATCGCGGTGATGCTGGTACTGCTCATGTTCGGACGACGCGCCAGTCTACCCAGCGCGCTGGGAACCGCCTATGTGCGGGGCGCGCGTTGAATCAGCATCATGGTATCGTTGACGTTATTGATAAAATCCACATTCCTGGCAACCGTGGTCTTAGGTTCGCGGCTGACGCTGTTTCAGCGGCTTGATAAGCCCTTCAAGCCCCTCGATTTTTATCGCCAGCGTAAGGGACATTAATTGTCCCAGGCGGCCCTCCGGAAATTCATTTTTACGGGCGAACCACAGCAAGTAAGGTTCGGGCAAATCGATAAGCGCCCGGCCCTGGTATTTTCCGAACGGCATGATGGTATTGGCAATGGCCACCAGATCTTCTTTTTCCATTTATACCCGTCATTTTTCAAACCGCAGGTGCGTAAGCCAGGCTGTAGCACCCGAATCATTGTTTTGAGTAACCTCATCGGAGCCCACTCGATTGCCTTCTACCCGCGACTCGAACGCTAGCGGGGATCCAATATTACCTCAGGCATCCCCGAGCAGGCGCATCATTTCCGCTTCATCAATGATCGGAATATCAAGCTGCCGGGCTTTATTCAGTTTAGAACCAGCCGCTTCACCGGCAATCACCAGATCGGTTTTCGCCGAAACGCTACCGCTCACCTTGGCCCCAAGGGAGACCAGGCGATCCTTGGCCTCATCACGGGATAATCCGGTTAACGATCCGGTGAGCACGACGGTCTTGCCGGTAAAGGGGCTGTCGCTGTCGTCAGCGGTCGGCGCGGCAACCGGCGCCGGCCAGTGGATACCAATTTCAGGACTGACTAATTCGGCAATCACGTCCAGATTATGCGGCTCATCAAAAAAGTTGCGCACATGCGCCGCCACCACAGGACCGATGTCCTGCACGCCGACCAGCACGTCGTTATCGGCCGCATAAAGCGCGTCCAACGTTTTAAATTCCGCCGCCAAATTTGCCGCGGTGGCCTCGCCCACCTCGCGAATACCGAGTGCATACAAAAAACGGGCAAAGGTGGTTTGTTTGGCCGTGTCCAACGCCGCCATCAGGTTCTGCGCGGATTTGGGGCCCATGCGCTCCAGGCGGGTCAAGGTCTCCCGACTCAAACGAAACAGATCGGCCGGATTTTTAACCAATTCACGCTCGACCAGCTGATCGATAATCTTATCGCCCATGCCGTCAACGTCCAGCGCTCTGCGCGACACGAAGTGCTTGAGGGCCTCCTTGCGCTGCGCCGCGCAGACCAGGCCGGCAGTACAACGCACCACCGCTTCCCCCTCCACCCGTTCTACATCGGACCCGCATACGGGACAGCGCGTGGGAAAGACGATAGCACGCGTATCAGCCGGACGCTTATCCAGCACCACGCCTACCACCTGGGGAATAACGTCCCCGGCGCGGCGGATAACCACAGTATCGCCAATACGCAACCCCAGACGCTCAATTTCATCGGCATTATGCAACGTCGCGTTGCTCACCATGGCGCCCGACACCAGCACCGGCTCCAGACGCGCTACCGGCGTCACCGCGCCGGTGCGTCCAACCTGGAACTCAACATCGCGTACCCGGGTCATCTGCTCTTGGGCTGGAAATTTATAGGCGATAGCCCAGCGCGGCGCGCGCGCGACAAACCCCAGGCGCTCCTGTAACGCCAATGAATCGATCTTGATCACCACACCGTCAATATCAAACCCCAGTGAAGCTCGGTCCTCCTGTATCCGGCGATAAAAGGCCAAGACCTCCTCGGCTCCGGTACAAAGACGAATACGATTACTTACCGGCATCGCCCAGGATTTAAACAGCTGCAGACGCTCCCAATGACTCGCGGGCAGCTCGCCATCTTCCAGTAGACCTACGCCATAGCAAAAAAAGGTCAGCGGTCGTTTAGCGGTAATGGACGGGTCTAGTTGGCGCAATGAACCGGCGGCGGCATTGCGTGGATTGGCAAAGGGTTTCGTGCCCTGGCGCCGGGCATCGTCGTTCAGACGCTCGAATCCGGCCTCGGACATGAAGACCTCGCCGCGAATTTCCAGCCGACGCGGTATAGGTCCATCGCCATTGCGTAACCGCAAAGGAATGCTGCGTATGGTGCGCACGTTGGCGGTAATATCTTCGCCGGTGGTACCATCACCACGAGTCGCGGCACGCACCAGCTCACCCCTTTCATAGAGCAGGCTTACCGCCAGGCCATCAAGCTTCAATTCACAGCAGTAGGTCAGTTCTTCTTCGCTTCGCAGCCGATCCCTGACCCGCTTGTCGAATGCCAGAAAATTGGTTTCGTCAAACACGTTGTCCAGCGACAGCATCGGGACTTCATGTCGCACCTGATGAAACGCTGTGAGCGGCGCGCCACCCACCCGCTGCGTGGGGGAATCGGCGGTGAGGAGATCGGGATGCTGTGACTCGAGATCACGCAGTTCGGCCATCAGCCGATCGTATTCCGCATCCGGTACCTGGGGGTCGTCCATAACGTGATATTGATATTCATACCTGCGCAAAATATTGCGCAGGTTCTCAATATAGAGGTTGATTTGTTCCATTGCTCACCATCAGCGAAAAACCCCCGCAAGCGGGGGCGTTAAACCAGTCACAGGTACCGTTAAGCGAGATCAGGCGCCGGCGTTCACGTCGAGCACTTCCCTGATCCGCGCCTTGTAGATATCAAGCTTCTGGGGCGTCAGCATCCGGCGTTCGTCGTCGAGCACCACGCCACCGCAATCATCGGCGATACGCTGTGCCGACTGCAGCATAAGTTTGAAGTTCTGATGGGCATCGCCATAGGATGGCACCATCATGAACATAGAAATGCCTGGAGTAGTGAACACCGCCATCTCTTCGGGATCAAACGACCCAGGCTTGACCATATTCGCCAGGCTGAACAGCACCGGACCGCTACCCGCGGGGTTCAGATGGCGGTGAAAAATATTCATCTCGCCGAACTGGAAACCCGCCTGCAACACGCTCTGCAAAAGCTCTTCGCCACCAATCACCGTGCCATTGTGGGCCGCCACGTGCAATACCAGCACGGCCTCTTTGCGTTTTACCGGCTCGATGTGCTGCGCCGCGTCTACATCTTCTTCGGCGGCCCCGGCATTCGACCCACGGCGACGGATTTCATCCGCGCCGGGAAGGCGACGCTCGTCCGCATCCGGTTTAACCGGCTCGGCCACCGGCGCCGCGGCGCGTTTTTTGAAAAAGGAAGTCCGGTGCCGCGGGGCGGGAACGGCAACATCCCCGTCATCGTCGTCCACTCCCTCGAGCAACGCATCATGACCGCCACGGCGTTGAAAACGCGGATCGGACTTTAACGAGGTACGATTTTCCGGCGCCTGCGGGTTCGCCTGCCGCCCCCCATAGGGCGCTTCGCCCGGTTTGCGCGGCGCCGCATCATATGGCCCGTCATCATAGGGATCAACATCAGCGGAGGATGCGTCGGAAGACCGGCTACCGGTGGAACGCGGCCCGCGCTCCTGATCATAGCGCTCCATCGCCGGCTCATCGGTGTGCACCTTCGTGACCCGAACTTCGCCCACACCTTCATCACGCTCATCCAGCGGAGGCTCGTCCTGATCCTGACGGTCTTGTTTCATTCGTTTAACCGGCCGATCGCGAAAAACCGATGAGCGCTCTTTACGGCTGGTCCACAGGCCGTGTAATAGCAGCGCTATGATAGCGATCGCACCCACAACGATTAATATCAGACGCAAATCCTGCATCATTGCCATCTCAGTTGTTCTAATTCATTGCCACTACGGCAAGCATTTACTTCCTTAACTCTATTTGCCTGCGTAGACAAGTGCAAGTGCACACGGTACTTTCTGACAATAAAGATAGCATCAGCACAGTTTTTTGCTGTTTTTTCATCCAAAAGTGACCGGGCGGCTCAAAATCAGCGTGACGAGTACGGCATTCACTCATTTTTAACTGTATATAATTTGGTCAAATTAAATGCATAACGACATAAAATCCCGTAGCGGTTTCCATTATTTCGCCAGCGGCTGGCGATTAATGATGCTCCCCGGGATCAAACGCTACGTTGTACTTCCTCTGTTAATGAACATTCTGCTCTTGGGCGGCGCGTTTTGGTGGCTCTACTCGCGGCTAAACAGTTGGATTCCGCAAATACTGCAGCGGGTACCGGAGTGGCTGCACTGGTTGGGATACTTACTTTGGCCACTGAGCGTGCTGGTGGTGTTGCTGATTTTCAGCTATTTTTTCAGCACGCTGGCTAATCTTTTGGCGTCGCCTTTCAGCGGCCTGCTGGCGGAGCGGCTTGAAGCCCGCCTGACCGGAGAAGAACCCCCGGATGGAGGCGTGATGGCGATCGTAAAGGATATGCCGCGCATCCTTCATCGGGAGTGGGTCAAACTCGCCTACTACTTGCCGCGGGCGTTGGTATTGCTGCTGCTGCATCTGATACCGGCCTTTGGCCAGACCCTGGCGCCGGCGCTGTGGTTTTTATTCAGCGCGTGGATGATGTCCATCCAATACAGCGATTACCCTTTCGATAACCATAAGGTCCCTTTTGTGACCATGCGCCGCGCGCTGCGACAGCATAAAACCCAGAATTTGCAATTTGGCGCCATGGTCTATATTTGTACCGTGATCCCCGTACTAAACTTGGTGATCATGCCGGTAGCGATCTGCGGCGCCACGGCCATGTGGGTGGACCGTTACCGCCAAGACTTTGCGACGTTGCCCAAGAGGTCCTGACCCCTGGCGACGCAATGAAAACTTATGTCTTAATAACATATCGATATACTTTTCTTTTACTTCCGTCATTTATGTGAAAGGGTATGCTTTGCTCATCATTTCCCTCAATTCGCACCCAAAGTAAAGGACTGGCCATGAGTAATATTTACGAAGACAATTCTTACACAATCGGCCACACGCCGCTTGTACGCTTAAACCATATTGGTAACGGCCGCATCCTGGCGAAAGTGGAATCCCGTAACCCGAGCTT
>JAATGH010000055.1 GCA_015654745.1 Enterobacterales bacterium | reverse complement strand
GCTAATTTTTGGCGATATTCGTAAATGACCATCTCGATCATAAGTAATTGATAAGCATGCAGTCTCGCTTTAGAAGCGTTTAAGTTTGTGTCATTGCTCTCAAAATCTTGTATTGACGCATTGTAATGCTTGCAAAGCCCAGGGCCGAGAGCCAGCCAAAGATTTATGTAAGTAATCATATATTTTGCCATCTTGGTTGTGTGAGAACTCCCAAGATACCACCGCCGCCTGAGGTGGAGAAGTGACCAGGCACATAACTGGTAAGAGCATTGGCGCTGGTTGGCATGTTCGGGGGCGTTCATGATTAACCTGCAGTGCTCTTACCGTTGTGGTGATCAGGGGATTATCGGGATATCCCTCCCGGTAGCTGGTTCGATTCCGGCCGCCCATAAGTGCTAACGCATGGTAGGCAGGTGATTCAGCATTGGGCCGTAAAGTCGGCAAATACGCAGGATAGCCTCACATCATGCCAGTGCATGTACGCCGGTCACACCGTGCCGCGCCACCCTTGGTTAGGTGGCAACATATACACCTGTGAGAGCGAGAAGTACCGCGGCGATTGGCCGAAGGTCGCGGGATGTTAAGGCCCACCCGACACCACTGGAGCGTGTCGCCGGACGATGGGTAACCGGCAAGTTCCCTGATGAGCCAGTGAGAATCTGGCGAAACCGAAAGGTCGGAACTGCGGAACGCACGGTAATACGTGCGGATGTTTTCCAAACTGAGGCCGCTAAGGTTTGGCAGCCGTACACAAGACGAGGCCATGAACGTCGGTATTGCCTTTGCAAAGCCTGTACGGGGCGCAAGACGTGACAGCGTGGAGAGACAGGCCGCCCGGTCCCCGTTAACGGACCACCACAATCAAAGAGCGCGGGAATGAAAAACTATATCCGAAGTGGAGCGCCTGATCCTTACAGGTGGATACAACAAACCCGGTGCTGGCTCCGTGACTTGGGAGATCGCTCTTTTTGATTGTGGTGAATGAGCAGGCTTGAGGCCATGAAAGCCCGCTGGCCGGGATCAGCTCCGGCCACCACAAACCGATCACTGTTGGAGGTGATGTTGTATTGCTGTGTGTAGTCCTTTGGCGGTGGTGTCAGCTCTTCTACTCAAAAGGGGTGAAGATAATGTTCTGGCTGGCGTCGCCGCCCTTTTTTCTCGCCTGCATAGGCAAGGGAATCTGCCCTGCCCTATGTATGTGGAGTATCACCGCGGCGTGTGCAGCGCCGCTATCAACGAGGGGTTAGGCCATGTCTGAACCAAATAATATTACCAATGTTCCAGACTTTTTTTCTGAATTAGACGCCGGCATCTTTGAAAACAAATTTGCTGCAGCACTGAATGACGCCGCGCTCGGGGCGCTCAATAACGGCGGCAAGGCCAAGGTCGTTCTGACGTTTGATATTGAACGCCTCAATAATTCCATCGAAGAAAAGCGGGTCCGGATTAAACACCGGCTCAGTTTTACCACCCCCACCCCGCGCGGGAAAACATCCGAGGAAGACACCACGGAAACTCCGATGTATGTCGGCAAGCGAGGGAAACTCACCATCCTGCAGGAAGACCAGGGGCAGCTTTTCACTATCACCGGCCAGCCTGACGGCAAGCTCAACAACAAATAATCCATAAATCCATTTATCGAAGGACTCAACACATGTCGCAAACTTTAGACGCCAGCGCCATCAACCAGATCCGGGATATGTCCCTGGCCGGCGAACTGATTGGGGATTTGTCAAAAGCAGATTGCCCGGTTGTCGCTGTACCGGATGGCGTGAAACTTCAAAGCCTGGAATACCTCCGAAATGGCCGCTTCCGCTTTCGTGGCAAAATGACTACCGCCAGCGTTCCTGACTTCGTTCGCTACTGCAAAGAGTATGAAGGCGCCGGCGTGCGTTGCTTCATAAACGCCGACGATATGGCCGCTATCACTGTTTTCAATCTCGGCACCCTGGCTGAGCCGGGCCACGCAGACAATACCGCACGCCTGAAACTGAAAAAGACCGCGCCTTTTTCCTCACTGCTGGAAATTGACGGCAGGAAAAAGGGCCAGAAAGAGCTGGCTGAATGGCTGGAAGACTGGAACGAATATCTGCTGGCTTTCACCGCAGACGGCGAAGTGCTGGACATCAAAAAAGCGGTCGCCGGCGTGCGCCAGATTACGATCGAATCCATGACCAGCCAGGATCATGAGGAAAATGATTTTAGCGGTAAGCGTTCTCTGATGCAGAGCGTTGAGGCAAAAAGCAAAGTCACCATGCCGGCGGCATTCGAATTTAAGTGTATCCCGTTTGAGGGCCTGGCCGAACGTCGGATCCGCCTGCGCTACAGCGTCCTGACCGGCGGCGACGCGCCGGTACTGATCCTGCGGATTGTCCAACTGGAAGCCGTACTGGAGCAAATCGCCAGCAAGTTCCGCGATCTGCTTGTGGCTCAGTTTGACGGTACCAGCGTCGAAACCTTTATCGGTGAATTTTCCGCTTAATGAAGTGATGCCCCACCCGGGGCATTAAATAAAAAAATCTTAATTGTTGCCTCCTGGCAAGGGCTTCACTCATCCAAAGCCCGACCGCGTGCAGGCGGATAATGTGGAGTAATAACATGATTAATACCATTGTCATTGATACCGAGGATTTGGATCTAACACCCTCAGCGGTAATTTTGTCGATCGGCGGTTTTGCCTTTGATGTTACTGCCATTAGCGATACACAATCTGCTATTTTTCAGATTGTCCAGGATCCTGAGCTGGCGGAATATTCCGCCCGGGCGTTCTACGGTTTAGTTGACGTGTTTGATCAGCTGATGATGTGCCGGACCGTTAGCCTGGGGACACAGGAATGGTGGAGAAAACAAGGGGAGGATGCCCACGAGGCGTTGCTCGGCGAACGCCATAGCCTGGGCTCACAACTGCTGAACCTCAGTAGCTGGATTGCACAGCACCGAGAGGCGCGCATTTTTTTTCGTGGTACCGACTTTGATGGATCGATTCTTGAGCACGCTTACCGGATGTGCGGGATGGAATGCCCATGGCGTTACAACGGGAAGCGTGACGTTCGGACTTATATCGATGCAATGACCCGCGGCATGCGAGGTTACCTGAAAGACCACCAGCCCTGTTTTTCTATGATCAAACATAACGCCCTTCATGATGCCATGAACGATGCTGAACAGATGGCTATTGCTTATCAGCTCAACAGCCAGGCGGTGGCCAATGTCTAAATCATTTGATGTGCAGCGCGCCACTACACAGCCGGTTTGCTCGGGCATGTACTTCCAAACCCCTGAAGATTTAGCCGCCGCGCTGAGGAATGTGCTCTGTTTCCAGGAATTGGCAGCGGAACTGATTGCGGAGGAAATCTTTAAGCTATCCGTCAGCGCCGAATGCACCTGCCCGTCAGGTGATGGCTCGCTTCGCTGGCCTTGTCCTGTCCACCCGCCGGAAGTTAAACCAGTTAGCCTGGTGCCAAAGTGGACTGCTTGCTGTGATGCATTGCCAGATGAAAATCAGATGGTTGCTGTTTTTGACCATAGCGGAGAGGGATATCTCATTGCATGGCGATCATGCTGGAAATCACTTGGTGAGAAAAATACCGGCGGATGGGAATGGATATCCAGATTGGCGATATTGACGGCGCAAATATCACTCATTGGGCACCGCTCCCCCCCGCCCAATCATCCACCAGCGCGGATAAGGGCGGTGAAGCATGAGCCGGTATACATACGTTGTCGACTATCCAGATGGCCAAGAGCCGATCGTGAACGGTGGCATGCAGGTTGCCGGCGGCCACCTGGTGGCAGTGAATTTTTCTGACGCCCTTGCAGAGTTGGTCGCCCGTCCACTGACTGAATGGAATGAGCATTTTGGCAACGTTACCTGGTGGCGGTGGGAGAGTAATGGCTGGGCCGGTGAGCCAGCATGGAATGGTACTCCAGACGATAGCGATTGGCCTGGATATCACACTCACTGGACACCGCATCCTAATATGCCCGCCGAGCCATCCACCAGCGTGGAGGGGGAATATGGCTACTGACTGCCAAAACTTGAAAACTGACTACGCCGCGGCGTTCGCCGCCGGCGACAAGCTTTATCTCGGCTCCGAGTGCGCCAAGCCTGGCCACGGCCGCGTGCGTTATGTCAGTGGCCGGGCATGCCGGGAATGCACTCGCGAGAAATGCGCCCGGCGCCATCTGCGCGATCGGTCGAGCAGGACAGATCATGAAGGGTTTACCAGGCGGGTTTTTGTCCTGGGTAATCCTAATCGCTACTTGAATAATGCGTGATGGAGAGGTATGACCATGACAGAAAATGATCATGACATCATTAGCGACGACGATATCGAACGGCTTACTGGCTACAAATTCCCGACAAAGCAGTGTGAGATATTGCGCGATGCTGGTATTTTCTTTATCACACGCCGCGATGGACGGCCGCGTACCACCTGGCGGCATTTCAACGAGCCGCTTGCATTTCGTGGCAGGC
Source organism: Enterobacterales bacterium (assembly GCA_015654745.1). GTDB lineage: Bacteria > Pseudomonadota > Gammaproteobacteria > Enterobacterales > Enterobacteriaceae > Acerihabitans. Next base: position 1,238 of record JAATGH010000055.1, on the reverse strand, counting down.
CGATTGGTGATTCAAGCGTAGAGCCTAATTTCGGAGCCCTTGACTGATGGGAAGAAAAAGAAGCAACCCAGCAGACAATTGGATGCCCCCGCGAACATGCAGGGGCAGATCGGCGTATGAATTTAAACCGAGATTAGGCGGCACGATCAGGTTATGCGGCTTTGAGTCTACGCCGGCTCAAGTCTGGGCGGCGTATGAGTCACTTATCAATGACCAAAAGGACGAAAGTGTTTTCGACGGACTTGTGGCGCGCTTTTTTACTTCAGGCGATTTTTGTGAATTAGCCACTGAAACGCAAAGAGATTATCGGAAATATGCGCTTAAGGTCTTATCCGTGTTTGGATCTATGCCGCCTGACAGCATCAAGCCTGAGCATATTCGAAAATACATGGATAAACGCGGCGTGAAAAGCCGCACGCAAGCGAACCGTGAAAAGGCGTTTATCTCCAGGGTTTTCCGGTGGGGATATGAGCGGGGGATGGTGAAGGGAAACCCCTGTAAGGGCGTTAAGCAATTCAAAGAAACAGCGCGAACCAGGTACATAACCGATAAAGAATACGATGCCCTCTATAGCGTCTCCCCTCCCGTAGTGAGAATTGCAATGGAGTTGGCGTATCTTTGCTGCGCGCGGCAGGCTGATATTTTAGATATGAAAAAGGGGCAGTTAATCGAGGAAGGAATACTGATCCAGCAAAGCAAGACCGGCGTTGCGCAGATCAAGGCTTGGGGCCCGCGCCTAAAATCTGTCATTGCCGGTGCTAATTCATTACAGCTCAACCCGGGGATGAGCAGCTTATATGTCATCCACCAGCCATCCGGTGCGCGCTATACAAGGGATGGTTTCAACAGCCGCTGGCTCAAAGCCAAGCAAGACGCAAAAGCGGCTTTTCCAGACCTCGATTTCAATTTCACTTTTCATGATCTGAAAGCTAAGGGCATCTCTGATTTGCATGGTTCCCTATCGGAAAAACAGCAGATTTCAGGCCATAAAAATGTGGCTCAAACAGCGCGATATGATAGGAAAATTGCGATTGTTCCAGCGGTCGGAGATCAGTAAAACATCAATAATATTATGAAAACATATTATGAAAGTGAATTTTAAGGCATAAAAAAACCGCCTATCGGCGGTATCAACTTGTTCATACTACTTTGTTTTTATTACGAATTCTTTGTTGGTACCCGGGACGGGACTTGAACCCGTACAGCCATAAAGCCGAGGGATTTTAAATCCCTTGTGT